>JAURLY010000077.1 GCA_030830945.1 Gammaproteobacteria bacterium
CCAAAGAGGCATTACGCATGATTTGGTACTCTTTATCCGTCAGGGTTTGTGCTGGCGCTACGGTAATGGAATCACCGGTATGCACACCCATTGGATCAAAGTTTTCGATGGAACATATGATGATGCAGTTGTCCTTATGATCACGAACAACTTCCATTTCGTATTCTTTCCAACCCAGCAGACTCTCGTCGATCAAAAGTTCGTTGGTTGGCGATAAATCCAGTCCGCGCAGGCAGATTTCTTCGAATTCCTGCTGGTTGTAGGCAATACCTCCGCCAGATCCACCCATGGTAAAGGATGGTCGGATAATGACCGGGAAGCCGAACTCTTCTGGAACCTTGGCCGCCTCCTCCATGCTATGGACAATCTTGGATTTGGGTGTTTCCAGACCGATACGCTTCATAGCCTGATCAAACAGGTCTCGATCTTCCGCTTTATTTATGGCTTCTTCTTTGGCGCCGATCAACTCAACATCATATTTTTCCAACACCCCATGCTTGGCCAAATCCAGCGCACAATTCAACGCTGTCTGCCCACCCATGGTTGGTAGTACTACATCCGGGCGTTCTTTTTCGATGATGCGCTCAACTGTGCGCCATTCTACTGGCTCAATGTAAGTCGCATCGGCCATAACAGGGTCTGTCATGATCGTGGCCGGATTGGAGTTCACCAAGATGACTCTGAAGCCCTCCTCTCGCAACGCCTTACAAGCCTGGGCACCTGAGTAATCAAACTCACAGGCCTGACCAATAACGATAGGCCCGGCACCGAGTATGAGAATGGATTTTATGTCTGTTCTTTTTGGCATATTGATTGATAATTTCTGGCTAGGCGCTCTCGGCCATCAGCTCGATAAAGTGGTCAAATAGCGTGTCGGCATCCTGTGGGCCCGGGCTCGCCTCGGGGTGTCCCTGAAAACTGAATGCAGGCTTGTCTGTGCGATGTATCCCCTGAAGGGAACCATCGAATAAGGATTTATGGGTAGTACGCAAATTGTCCGGCAAAGTGCTCTCATCAACGGCAAAACCATGGTTTTGCGAGGTGATCATTACGATGCCATTTTCCAGGTTTTGCACTGGATGATTAGCACCGTGATGCCCGAATTTCATCTTCAGTGTCTTGGCGCCGGAGGCCAGCCCGAGTAACTGGTGTCCCAGACAGATTCCAAACACAGGGATATCTGTTTCAAGGATCTCCTTGATGGCCTGAATTGCATATTCACATGGCTCGGGATCGCCAGGACCATTGGATAAAAACACTCCATCGGGTTTCATCGCTAGCACATCGCTGGCAGGTGTCTGGGCGGGAACCAGGGTTACCCGACAATTGCGCTCAGCCAGCATACGCAGGATGTTGCGCTTGATACCGTAATCGTAGGCAACGACATGATACTTTTCTGACTCAGCGCGATCAGTGTAGCCCTCGCCCAGCTGCCAGATGCCCTGGGTCCAGGTCAGGCTTTCCTTAATGCTGACTTCTTTCGCCAGATCCATTCCTTTTAGGCCAGGGAACTCACGTGCCAGCTCGAAAGCCTTATCAGGATCAATATCGCCGGCCATAAGGCAACCGTTTTGCGCCCCTTTTTCCCGAAGAATTCGGGTGAGCTTACGGGTATCTATTCCAGCAATGCCAATGACATTTTTTTCCTTTAGGTATTCATCCAACGCCTGCTCACTACGAAAATTACTCGCAAGAAGCGGCAAGTCCTTGATGACCAGACCGGCACTCCAGACTTGGCTGGATTCTTCATCTTCAGGATTGGTTCCGACATTACCTATATGAGGATAGGTCAGGGTAACGATTTGTTTGGCGTAGGATGGATCGGTGAGAATTTCTTGATAGCCAGTGATAGAAGTATTGAACACAACTTCACCAACAGAATGCCCCTCAGTCCCTATTGAATAACCTTCAAAGAGGGTGCCATCACTCAGGGCGAGAATTGCAGCAGTACGATTGTAAAACGTCACTCGTGCTCCAGTGTGGGAGTTCATATTTTTATGGCCTGACAACTGCTCAAACCACTTTCTAGACGAGCCCAGCCCTGACGTTCTGCAGATTTTTTCCTGCAAAAAAGCGAGGTGAAATCTCATCCCACCTCGCTTCGATAAATCTTTTAAATTTCTGGAACCTATCCACCGTCACCGACGGATCAGGGACTGCCTCGGCTGGGCGCGCATTCTAATTAAAAACATGCCCTCTTGTCCATGAGAACCGAACCGAATATTGCTGAATTTGAGCACTTTATTTCCTAAAAAGAAGTAAAGAGCCCTCCATTCACCGGCAAGTTGGCTCCAGTAATGTAAGCAGAATTATCATCCGTTAAAAACGCTACGGCATGCGCAATCTCGGAAGGCTCTCCCATTCTTTGCATAGGCACCTGGCCGACAATCTGTTCCAGTACTTCGGGGGCAATGGCTTTGGTCATGGGCGTGGCAACGTAGCCTGGCGACACACTGTTCACCGTTATGCCTTTTCGCGCAGTCTCATATGAAAGGGCCATAGTAAAACCATGCAATCCGGCCTTTGCCGCAGAATAATTCGTTTGTCCGAACTGCCCACGCTGGCCATTGACTGATGACATATTGACGATTCGCCCAAAGCCAGCCTCAAGCATTCCATCAATAACCTGCTTGGTTACATTGTAGATACTGTTCAGGTTGGTATTGATCACTGCATCCCACTGCTCTGGCTCCATTTTTTTCAGGGTTGCATCGCGTGTAATACCTGCGCAATTCACCAGAATTTCTATGGTTCCATGTTTTTCAGTAATCCCTGCAATCATTTCGCCTGCTGACTCAAATGAACCCACATTGCCCGCGGCAATGTCAACGTCATATCCTGAGTCTTTCATTTCGGCCAACCAGTCCTCTGCTTGCTCCTGCTCCTGAGGCAGATGCCCAGCTACAACAAACCGGCCCTGATCTGACAGTGCCTTACAAATCTCGCTACCTATGCCACCGATACCACCAGTGACCAATGCAATTTTTTTAGCCATGAAAGCTCCAAAATATGAATGTGAATGCCGAGAGCCTGCTAAAGACCGGAATATGCCTGCATTCCGGCTTTTAAGAGGCAAAAATCTTTTCGATGCGATGCACAATAGGCAGAAAATCGGCGGTTGTCAATTGGCTCGCTTGCCAATAAAAAAGCCCGCATAAAGCGGGCTTCAAAATGATACAGCACAACAAAAGGGTTATTTCTCTTTTTCCCCACTACCTGTCGCTGTTTTATAGAAATTTTTCTGGGCCTCTTGCCAAAGATCCAGATTCTTCCTGGTCATCTCGGTAAAGACGTTCATTGGCGTAGAATCAACCTTGGCGCCAAACTGGTCAAAGAGTTGTTTGGTTTGCTGATCGAAAAAACTAAGCGACTGTTCCATATAGCTACTGAAGGAATCCTGAACAGAGTCGCCATACATTCGTATAAATCGCATCAGCACATCCGTTGTAAACAGTGGATTCCCTTCGTTTTCTTCCTCAGCAATTATTTGCAATAACACCTGCCGGGTTATGTCCTTATCCGTTTTTACTTCACGAACCTCAAATGATTCGCCTTCAGTGACAAGTTCTTTAAGGTCTGCCAGGCTAATGTATTTGCTTTGGCTGGTGTCATAAAGACATCGATTTTGATATTTCTTGATAATTCTTGGCTCGAACATAGATCACTTCCACAGCTGCCGTAGTTTGTATTAACAATTATTTTGCACTGCACTAAGCTTAACACATGTGGTGCGGTGCTCAATACATATGCTGGCCACCATTAATAGATAAGGTTGAACCCGTAACAAATCCGGCATCTTCTGCCACCAAAAACGCAACGCCGCGGGCTATTTCTTCAGCTTCACCCAATCGCCCCACTGGAATTTTGGCAACAATTTTTTCAAGTACC
>JAURLY010000078.1 GCA_030830945.1 Gammaproteobacteria bacterium
AGGTTTTTCGCCAGTAAGAATAATTTCATACACAAAGATTTTTAATCACGGTTAGCAAGCGTGAAAATTTAGAGGAAAAGCAATGAAAGTCGGACACCTAATTAACGGTCAGGTCGTTGAAAGCCAGGACAGCTATCAAGACGTTTTTAATCCAGCACTTGGCGAGGCGACCAAGCAGGTTTGTATGGCGTCAAAACAGACGGTAGAACAGGCGATTAGTTCTGCCCAGGACGCATTCCCTGCCTGGCGAAACACGCCACCGGTTAAGCGCGCACGCATTATGTTCCGCTTTAAAGAACTACTGGAACAGAATGCGGAAAAGATTTGCCACCTGATTGGGGAAGAGCACGGAAAAATCGTTCACGATGCCGCGGGCGAACTTCAACGCGGAATAGAGAATGTTGAGTACGCCTGTGGTGCCCCGGAGCTGCTCAAAGGCGAGTTTTCCAAAAACGTAGGTCCCAATATTGATTCCTGGAGCGACTTTCAACCGGTCGGCATTGTTGCCGGCATTACCCCATTTAACTTTCCGGTGATGGTGCCACTCTGGATGTTCCCCATCGCGATTGTCTGTGGCAACTGTTTCATCCTCAAACCCTCGGAAAAAGACCCCGGCGCTTCGCTTTATATTGCGCAACTGGCACTGGAAGCGGGATTGCCAAAAGGCGTATTGAATGTAGTCAATGGCGGTAAGGAAGCAGTTGATGCCTTGCTGGAAGACAGTCGGGTTAAGGCAGTGAGTTTTGTCGGTTCCACGCCCGTCGCCGAAGCGATCTATAGAAAATCGACCGCTATGGGTAAGCGCTGCCAGGCGCTGGGCGGGGCGAAAAACCACGCCATCGTCATGCCAGATGCCGATATTGATAATGCCGTCAGTCAGCTTCTCGGGGCGGCATTTGGCTCGTCAGGAGAGCGATGTATGGCGCTCTCGGTGGCTGTTGCCGTGGGTGATCAAACCGCCGATGCATTGGTGGAAAAGATTCAGGAAGGAATGCGGGATCTTGCCGTGGGTGAATTCTCGAATAAAGAAAACAGTTTTGGTCCGGTGATCACTCGTGAGCATCAGCAAAATGTGATCAAGCACATCACCAGTGCCGAAGAGCAGGGCGCAACACTGGTCGTTGATGGACGCAATATTACAGTGCCTGGATACGAGCAGGGCTTCTTCGTTGGTGGAACGCTCATCGATAATGTCACACCGGAAATGGATAGCTACCGTGCAGAGATTTTCGGCCCGGTATTGCAAGTTATGCGCGTCGAAACAATGGAAGAGGCCATGAAGCTTATTAATGAGCATGAGTATGGCAACGGCACCTGTATCTTCACACGTGATGGGGAAGCTGCGCGCTATTTTGCCGACAATATCGAAGTTGGCATGGTCGGCATCAATATTCCTTTACCTGTCCCGGTTGCCTATCACAGCTTTGGCGGTTGGAAGCGATCATTGTTTGGTGATCTGCATGCCTATGGGCCAGATGCGGTCAGGTTTTACACAAAACGTAAAACCATTACCCAGCGATGGCCTTCAGCCGGTGTTCGTGAAGGGGCCTCGTTCTCCATGCCTACCATGAAATAAGCCAATGAGCGCCGAGCTGGAAAAAGCCGAGAAGAAGAGGGACAAAGGTTCCTCGATTCTTCGCACTCTCGAAATTATTGAGGCGATTGGTCGGGCTGATCGACCGTTAAGCCCGGCGGATATTGCTGTACAGCTCGGCATTCCCAAACCCAGCGTGCATCGCCTGCTGCAACAACTGCACGCAGAAGATTTTATTCAGATTGACATGCGAGGAGCCTGGTTGGCAGGAAGTCGCCTGCGTAGTTTGAGCTTTTCAGTATTGGCGAGTGACCCCTGTAAGGCCGCAAGACAGGCCATTCTTTCAGATCTGGCAAGTACCATAGGCGAGACCTGTGGTATCGCCTTGCCGGACGGCATGAACATGCTCTATTTCGATCGTGTCCAGACCAACTGGCCGTTACAGATTAATCTGCCCATTGGCACGCATACGCCGATATGGTGTACCTCAAGTGGGAAACTGTATTTAAGTTCGCTTGAAGCAAATATCCGCAAGAAAATTCTTGACCACTTACCGCTAACCAAACATGCCAGGAATACACACACGGATGTCGACTCCCTTGAAAAGGCGCTGGCTGAAATACGGGAACAGGGCTATGGCACCGATAACGAGGAATTTGTTGATGGCATGGTGGCCTGCTCCGTTCCTATCCCTGGAAAGAATGGACAAATGCTCGCGTCATTGTTTACGCATTGTCCTGTCATTCGAAAATCGCTGGATGAGCTGATTGAATATGTGCCCACGCTGAATCGTGCCGCAAAAGAATTATCTGAGGTCATTCATGAAGGCCAATAAAACCCATGAAAGCCCGAGCGCGATATTTATAAAGAATTTTGTGCATTATATTTGGCATGATTAAGCAAAAAATGCATAACCCCTTCCTGATAACTCTAATCAAAACTGGAAACGCACATGCTTAGCACCATCGGGCTGATCTTTTCACTCTCACTGCTGATCGTACTCACCATTCGCGGTATGAATTTACTAATCGCCGCTCCAGTGTGTGCACTTATCGTCGCCATCACTGGCAATCTGGACCTTATTCCCGCAGAGGGAGTTAGTGTCGATTACGTCAGCAGTTACATGGCCGGCTTTAGCGCCTTTATCCAGTCCTGGTTCTTTATGTTTTTGCTTGGCAGCATATTCGGCAAGTTGATGGAAGATAGCGGTGCAGCTGAAAGTGTTGCCCGCTGGATTATTGGTCGTCTTGGCTCCAAGTATGCAGCGTTTGCCACCGTTATCGCCTGTGCAGTGCTGACCTATGGTGGCGTCAGTCTGTTTGTCGTGGCTTTTACTGCGTTTCCCATTGCATTGGGTTTGTTTAAACAAGCCAACTTGCCGCGGCGGTTTATTCCCGCGACCCTGGCATTTGGCTCGGTGACTTTCACCATGACCAGTGCGGGTTCACCGGAGATCCAGAATTGGATCCCTATCGAATTTTTAGGGACATCGCCCTATGCAGAATGGGAAGTCAGCCTGGTCGTGGCCATATTTATGGCGCTGTTTGGTTTCTGGTGGCTAAGACGTATGCTGAACAAGGCGGTGGCAGCAGGCGAACAGTTTGAAGTGCGCGACACGGATCCCCCTGAAATTTCCCGCAATCTTCCCAATCCTATTCTTAGCCTGATACCTTTGGCCATGGTTTTGGGCACAACCTTCTTTCTGCATGACGACTATGGCTCGGCCGCGCTAATTGTCGCGCTTCTGGCGGGTTGTCTAGCTACCTGGGCGATCAATGTACGCTTTCTGCCAAGCCCGGGTATGGCACTCAGTGCCGGTGCTATTGGCGCGCTAATCGCGATTGGTAACACGGCCGCCGTGGTTGGTTTTGGCTCGGTTGCCAAAGTGTCCCCGGCGTTTGATATTGCCGTGCAATTTGTCACTTCTATACCGGGTAACGAATTAATTGGCGCAGCTATCGCTGTATCCATTATTGCTGCGCTCACCGGCTCCGCATCCGGTGGACAATCCATCGCACTGCCTGTGTTGGCACCGCAATATCTTGAGCTGGGTGTGGATCCTGAAGCCCTGCACAGGGTAGTCGCTATTTCATCCGGGGCACTGGATTCATTACCGCACAACGGCTATGTGGTGACGACCATTCGCGCCATCTGTGGTGAAACACACCGGGATGCTTACGCACCACTAGGAGCGCTAACTGTGGTTATTCCTGTAATCGGAACAGTTCTGGCGATCTGTCTGTTGCTTGTGTTTTAAACTGTATTTATGGACTAAGTTGGAATAGATACAAATACAGAATATGTAAATAAAAGAGGTCTCTGTGAATACTCCAAAGCATAAGAAAAGTTTTCTGTCGGTGGCATATGTCCTGCTGATGTTTATGGCAGAAATAGCCAAATCGGAAGCACAACAACAAGAGAAGAATCTTACTGAACGCCACAAGGCCATTATCCCTATTGCAGCAAATACAGCTTCAGGAAACGTAGTAAAGCTTGAGAATGCGTTAAACCAAGGATTGGAAAAAGGACTTACAGTTAACGAAATCAAAGAAATATTCATTCATTCCTATGCGTACGCTGGGTTTCCTCGTGCATTGAACGGGATAAACACCTTTATCGATGTAATGGATGATAGAGCTCAGAGAGGTATTGAGGACGAGATGGGAAGTGAGGCAACGCCCTTGCCTCAGAATTACGATCCCAACAAATACGGGCATATTGTTCGCAATGACTTGGTAGGCAGAGATATTTCCAATCGAACAACTGGCTACCCCGTTTTTGTGCCTACTATCGATAAGTTTCTGGTTGAGCACTTGTTTGCGGATATTTTCTTCAGAGATGTGTTAACTCATAAAGACAGGGAACTTGTAACAATCAGTATTCTTTCATCGATGCGAGGTAACGAGGCGCAGTTAAGGGGGCATCTAAATATATCTCTTCGTGTCGGCTATTCCCCAGACCAACTTCTTGAATTTGCCTCTGTTCTTAATGAAACAGTCAGCCAAGAAAGCTCAATTCGGGCATTAGCCCTTATTAAAGATATCGCAGGTATTTCTGATAGCTCGCCCGAAATAGCAGATGTAAGAGTTAATAGAAGTGAAAGTTCTGTTCAGGCTTCTCAAGATCACTTTACCGGAAAAGCCATAGTGACTTCAGGCTTTGAATCTCCTGTGTCAGGACATTATCGAGGCGCTATGGTCGAATTTGAATCTGGTGCCCGAACCGCCTGGCACACGCACCCTTATGGTCAAACCCTAATCGTTATTTCAGGTAAAGGGTTAGTGCAATCTGAAGGCCATGAACCTCAGGAGATGTTGCCAGGTAACGTCGTCAACATACCACCGAATACCAAGCACTGGCATGGGGCTTCGGAAGATTCTCCCATGTCTCATATAGCTATATCTACACCTGACAACGGCAACACAGTGCAATGGATGGAATTGGTTGGATCGTTTTGAATCCGATATTGACTCTAAAGAAGAGTACTCTGAAGAGGAGAGAAAAGAGTATCTAAGCGGAATCCTTAGAAAAATTGTTGTCCATTACAATGAAGAGTCGAATGACCATAGCCTCGAAATTGAGTTTGAGGTGCCTATTGTTGATGACCGACTGATCTACAATAATCCTGAGCGGCGCAAAGAAGGCTGGTTTGTAGATTCTGGAGAAACTCGATTTGTATTAGATAGCCTTCCTATCAGCAAAGGTGGCCGACCTCGCAAATCAAAACCCGCTTAATTTAAAATAGATAACTTTGAA
>JAURLY010000079.1 GCA_030830945.1 Gammaproteobacteria bacterium
GCATATTTCGGGTCCAGTTCTTTTTCATGAGACTTGAGTTCAGCCACTGTAGGCGCTCGAGTTTCCCGATGCTTAGGGTATTGGCTTGCCGCAAGAAAAATGCCACTGGCTCCATCGCGCAAAACATAGTAATCCTCGACTTTCTCACAAGGCAGTTCTGGCATTGGGATTGGGTCCATTTTCGGAGGTGCTGGCTGTCCGTTCCTGAGAAGTTTTCGCGTATTTTTACAATTGTCACTGGTACAGCCAAAATACTTGCCGAATCGACCGTTTTTTAGCTGCATTTCACTACCGCACTTATCGCATTCCAGCGTTGGGCCTTCATAACCTTTCAGTTTGAATTGCCCTTCCTCAATTTCAAAACCATCGCAGTCGGGATTGTTTCCGCAAATATGAATTTTTCGGCTCTCATCGATCAAGTATGGCGTCATCGACATATTGCACTTTTTACAGCGATGCTTCTCGACCAGTAGTCTCGATTCTGCCTCATCATCTGCGTCTGCAGCGATGGCTTCATCGCCAGGCGTTAAGTTCAATGTGCCTTTGCAGCGCTCTTTCGGTGGCAATCCATAGCCTGAACAGCCCAAAAACACCCCTGTAGTGCCCGTTCGCACATACATTGGCCTACCGCACTGGGGACACGCCACATCAGTCATGGTTGGACTGTTTTCACGCATATTTACTTCAGCGTCTGCCAGTTCGCTGGAAAACCAACTGTAAAACTGGTCAAGCTCGTCGACCCAATCCTTGTCTCCGCTGGCAATGTTGTCCAGGCGATCTTCCATTCGAGCGGTAAAGCTGTAATCGAGCAAATCAGAAAAGCTTTCTACCAGGCGTTCGGTAACAATCTCCCCCATTTTTTCTGCATAAAAACGTCGTTTATCCAGTTTGACGTAGCCACGATCCTGAATAGTCGAAATAATGCTGGCATAGGTCGAAGGACGCCCAATGCCTCGTTTTTCCAATTCCTTGACCAGGGCTGCTTCAGAATAGCGTGAAGGCGGCTTGGTAAAGTGCTGTTTGGGATCAAGCTCTTTCAGGGTCAACATTTCACCCTTCTTCAAATCAGGAAGCTGTTTGTCCTCTTCCTTGCGGGATACAGGGGGCAGAACACGCTGGTAACCTTCAAAAGTCACAACACGTCCACTGGTTCGCAAGTTGTAATCACCTGCCTTAACAGCAATTCTTGTGGCGTTGTACTCTGTCGGCGGCATCTGGCAAGCGACAAATTGCTGCCAGATCAATTGATAAAGTTTTCTGGCATCCGCTTCCATCTCTTTCAGCGATTCTGCCTTAATTTCTACAGAAGATGGCCTTATCGCCTCATGCGCTTCCTGGGCACCCTCTTTACTGGAGTACTTATTTGGTGTTTCGGGAACAAACTCTTGGCCAAATTCCTTGGCAATGAATTGGCGACAGCTACTAATAGCCTCTTCGCTTAGATTCGTCGAGTCCGTACGCATATAAGTAATGTAGCCAGCTTCGTATAACCGCTGGGCCATGGTCATGGTCTTACGCACAGAGAAGCCTAGCCGGGTACTAGCCGCCTGCTGCATGGTCGAGGTTATTAACGGCGGGTACGGATTCTTTTTTGTGGGCTTGTCTTCACGACTAATGACTTCGAAGCTCGATCCCTTAAGTGCATCAACAGCTTTTTGGGTTTCCAACTCGGTCTTGGGTTCAAACTTTGAGCCAGCATATTCGTATGCTTCAAACCGAACATCTTGCTTCTTATCATTAAGAAGTTCAGCGTGCAGCGTCCAGTATTCCTCTGGGACAAACGCCTTGATTTCCAGTTCTCGCTCAACCAACAAACGAACGGCTACCGATTGAACACGCCCTGCCGACAATCCACGGGCTACCTTTGACCAGAGCAACGGCGAGACCATAAAACCGACCACATGATCCAGAAAGCGTCTGGCCTGCTGCGCATCTACCCGATTTTGATTGATATCGCTAGGCTTTGAAAAAGCATCCTGGATCGCAGTTTTGGTAATCTCATTGAATACCACGCGGCGATAGCGGCTATCGTCACCACCAATGGCTTCACGCAAATGCCAGGCGATTGCCTCTCCTTCCCTATCCAAATCAGTCGCGAGATAAATGGCGTCAGCATCTTTAGCCAGCTTCTTAAGCTCACTGACCACTTTCTCCTTTCCGGGAAGAATTTGATAATTCGCTTTCCAGCCGTTTTCAGGGTCAACACCCATTCGACGGACCAGCTGATCTCTAGCCTTCTTCTTTTTATATATCGCTTTTTCGTCAGGCGGCATTTTTCGGGTTTTTGCTGCCTCAGCCGCCCGGGCCTTGGCATCAATTTGGGAATTTCCGGACGAACCTGTGGGCAGATCGCGAATATGTCCAACACTGGACTTCACAATAAAATCATTACCTAGATACTTATTGATCGTCTTGGCTTTCGCCGGAGATTCCACAATGACAAGTGATTTAGACATACGTGCCTTACAATTTATGCCTGAGAAGTATTTATGAGCCGCTCGTTCCCCGAGATGAACTAATACTATTTATCAGGGAAAGATTTAAAAATTATTAGAGAGCCCAACGCGATCCCTTTTTTATTTAAACAACAAAAAACAAAAAA
>JAURLY010000080.1 GCA_030830945.1 Gammaproteobacteria bacterium
AGCGTTCAAATGGGACTCAGACAACGACACCACGCGCCTCCTTGGTTCTGGTGAGTCAACGTTGACTGAAGATCACAACTACAAAAACATACTGCCTAGCCTTGACTTCTCTGTCGACCTGACAGACGAGTTCAAAGCACGTGCATCGTTCAGCCGAACTATCGCTCGTCCGCAGTACAGCTATATGTTCATCCCTACCAACGTAGCTCACGGTGGCACGCTGACCTATCTTGGCGGTATACCTAGTGCAAGCCGCGGTAGCGCAAAGCTGGATCCACTTGTGTCAGATAACTTCGACCTGTCGTTCGAGTACTACTACGGTGATGCCAACTACGCGTCGATCGGTTACTTCCAAAAAGCGGTATCCAACTTCGTAGGTATCGAGCAGGTAGAGCGTCAGTTCTTTGATCTGCGCAACGTGACGGCTCGCGCTGATGGCAACCGTCTAGATCTGGCCATCAAGGCATTACAGGGTCTAGGTCTCGCCAATCCTACCGAGGAACAGCTCTTCACCATGACGGCCATTCTGGATAACCCAGCGGACTTCCCTGGTGGAGCATCTGAGTTTGAACTCGGCGGTCTTCAAGGTCAGCAGGCAGTAGAAATCTTCAACAAGTACGATATTCTGCCTAACAGCCAAGATCCGTTGTATACCTTCCAGACTGCGCTGCCTGTGAACAACAAGACAGCCAACCTTAAGGGTTACGAGCTCGCGATTCAGCATTTCTTTGGTGAAACTGGCTTCGGTGTTATGGCAAACGCCACTCTGGTAGATGGTGACATTGCATTCGACAATGCAGCGCCACCTAACTTCGACCAGTTCGCCCTGGAAGGTCTGTCTGACTCAGCCAACCTGATCCTAGTTTGGGAAAACGACACCTTCGGTGCTCGTATCGCCTACAACTGGCGTGATGCGTTCCTTGTGCAAGCTAACGCAGGTAACTACTTGCCACGCTACACGGATGAGCACACTCAGCTAGACGTCAACTTCAGCTGGAACGTGTCTGACAATCTCTCTCTGAGCTTAGACGGCGTCAACCTCACTGAGGAAGGCGTATTCCAGTACGGTCGTACTTACAACCAGATGTACATCAACTCTGAAGCTGATGCACGCTGGGTACTGGCGGCTCGTTACAGCTTCTAATGCAAGACGTTCCCACCCTCGGGTGGGAACAACTTAATTTAGATCGTTGTTCTTAAAGGGGGTTCTCACCAGTTGTTGGTGAGAACCTTTTTTTTTGACTATTCACGACAGAAAATTTTCTTTACTCTTCGTACCTCTCTCTAAAGCTATTTTCAAATGACCAAAAAAATACTGAATAACGTTGATCACAAAGACCTTAAGATCGATATAACGCCTAGCAAAGACTATGGCGATTTAGTCAACCGTGTGCCAATAGTGGCCACCGAGTACTCCGACTTACACAAGCAGTTCCCGATCTTAATCCACAAGAATACCAAGACTGGTGAGCTCACCAGCCACGCGATCTTGGGTCTTGAAAAAGATGAAAACCTATTTGTTGAAAATGACGAATGGCAAGTCCATTATGTGCCAGCTATGCTAGCACGCGGGCCATTCTCTATGGGTTACCGTAAAACCGATCCAGATAGCGATGACATCGAAGACACCCTAATTATGATCGATGAGGAACATCCTCGATGTGGCACCCAAGGTGAGCCGGTCTTTATGGAGTTTGGCGGAGAAACGCTCTACCTGGAATATATTAAAAAAGTTTTGAAGACTCTCAGGGCCGGCTTAGATGTTGATAAACTGTTCTTTGGTTTACTTGAAGAATTCGACCTACTCGAACCGGTTTCAGTTGAACTGATACTTAGCTCGGAGAAACAGGTTAACTTCAATGGCTATTACACGATCAATCAATCCAAACTCTGGGAATTAGATGGGGACAGCTTGATTAAGCTAAACAAGTCAGGGGTCTTTGGCCTAATCTTCTTCTTGATCTCATCAGCCGACAACTTCGAAAAAATAATCGAATTAAAAAATCACAGAGATTCCTTGTGATTAAAGACAACAGGTAAAGGAATTATGAGCCAAACTGCTGCTCGTGTTATTGAAGGTATCAAGGCTAATCAAATTCCCTATGATGAGCTTTTCTCGGGCAATGAGCCTGTTATTTTACGTGGCCTAGTTTCGGATTGGCCTATTGTAAAGGCAGGCAAAGATTCCGCAGAAAAAGCAATGGATTTACTCCTATCGGGCTACACTGGAAAATCTGCCAAGGTCTATGTTGGAGATCCAGAAGATGGCGGGCGGTTTCATTACAATGAAGACTGCACGGCACTGAACTATCATGTGGATACAATTAATGTTGAAGAAATGTTTTCACGGATCAAAGATGGTTTTAATCAACCAAATCCGCCATATCTATATAGCCCTTCGATGGTTTACTCCGAGGCGTTTGAGGGTATACAAGAAGACAATAGCCTGCGCCTTGAACATCAAAGCATCAAACCAGATCAATTAGTATCAAAAATATGGATAGGAACCCAATCTATTGCAAGTGCACATTTTGATTTGCCAAGCAACTTAGCTTGTTGTTTAGTGGGCAAAAGGCGTTTTACCCTATTTCCTCCAAATCAAATTCACAATATTTATCCCGGACCATTTAATCCGACACCTGGGGGCCAGGTGATTACGATGGCAGATTTGCGCGATCCAGATTTTGAAACATATCCGCGATTTAAAGAGGCACTAGAAAACTCCTTTATTGCCGACATGGAGCCGGGCGATGTTTTATATTATCCAAGCATGTGGTGGCATGAGGTTGAGGCAAAGAATCAGTTTAACGTCATGGTAAATTATTGGTGGGTCACCTCACCCTTTTTTATGGCTGACCCGTTGCATGCACTCATGCTTGGGATTTTGGCTTTGCGTGATCGTCCTGAAAACGTGAAAGAAGCTTGGAAGGAAGTATTTAATTATTATTTATTTGGTCCATCGGACATACCTAGGGGACACCTTCCAGAGGCTTCACATGGAGTTCTAGGAGAGCTAGATGAAACTATGGCACGCCGTTTGCGCGCTATGCTTCAGCAATCTCTTAACCGATAGCTGCGAAGGATTGATATATGCAAAACAAAACTGAAGTCGTTATCGTTGGGGGAGGTACAGCCGGTTGGATTACTGCTTATGGCTTATCTAAGCATCTTGCTAAATTTCTAAACATAACTCTGATTGAATCTGACCAAATAGGCACAGTAGGTGTCGGCGAAGCAACCATTCCAAGTATGAAGGTCTTTCATCGATTGGTTGGAATTGACGAGCAAGAATTTATGCGAGAAACCCAAGCGACTTTCAAGTTGGGCATCTCACTGGAAAATTGGGGTAACATCGACGATAAGTACATCCACTCTTTTGGCACAATTGGCCAAGGTAGTTGGATATCGGAATTTCATGAATACTGGCTGGAAGCAAATGATCAGGGCTTCGGCGGTAGTCTGGATGATTATTGTCTAGAGCTCAAAGCTGCCAAAGAGAATAAATTCGCACTTAGTGTAAACAAAAATCCTTTACTTTACGCCTATCATCTCAATGCGACCGCTTACGCCAAGTACTTGCGCAAGAAAAGCGAACGGCTGGGTGTAAAACGCGTTGAAGGGAGGATTTCAGATATACGTAAATGTTCTCAAACGGGTGACATCGTTTCCCTGCACCTTGACAACGGTAGAGTTATTAAGGGTGATTTCTTCATTGATTGCAGTGGTTTTAGAGGACTTTTAATCGGTGAAACCTTGGGTGTTGAATATCTTGACTGGAGCCACTGGCTGAGGTCCAATCGTGCAATTGCGGTGCAAACAGAACTTAACTCTCCGCCTGTGCCATACACTCGAGCTATTTCACACTCTGCTGGCTGGCAATGGCAAATTCCTTTGCAAAGCAGGATGGGTAACGGCATTATCTATTGTGATAAATACCTTTCAGACGAAGACGCAAAAAAAACACTCTTTGATAATTTACCCGGTGAGCCGCGTTCAGAACCAAACATGCTCCGTTTCAGCACAGGCCGGAGGAAAAAGTTCTGGCATAAAAACTGTGTTGCCGTTGGCTTGTCAAGCGGGTTCTTAGAACCACTAGAATCGACCAGCATCCATTTAGTCACTACATCCGTTATTCGTTTGATGCGATTATTCCCTTTTGCTGGCAAGGGAAACAATAAAGAGCTAGAAGAAGAGTATAATTCGCAAACGCTAAATGAGATGGAATCGGTTCGAGATTTTGTGATTCTCCATTACAAACTCACACAACGAAGTGATAGCGAATATTGGAATGACTACCGAACCATGGATGTGCCGGATTCTCTGTCACATAGGTTGGAGATTTTTCGCAAACATGGTTATACCTCCTCCGATGGCCTGTTTCATGTTCCATCCTGGATCCAAGTTATGTTGGGACAGGGGCTATACCCGGAAAGGCATCACAGAGCTAGTGGCATACTTCCCCCCGCAGGGCTGAAAGAGCAGATGACCAAGATAAAAAATCACATCGATATGAGCTTGAAACAAATGCCTTCACATGAAGACTTCATCAAGCAGTATTGCGCTGCCCCATCGCAAGCTGTCAAATAATTATTTCGGTAACACGGCAGCAAAAAAGTTTAGTGTTAACCGGCCTTTAAGGGGATCCGGGGTAAGTAGTTCCGGGTGAGTGATATGGCCGCTGTGAGGCAATTCACCATTGTAGAAAACCATCCTGTTGAACTTAGCGGGAACTGAATCAACAAACTCTGCGATTTCGTTAGAGCTGGTCATGTATTCTGGTGGTTTTCTGAACACCTCTGAGTGCTGCTCCAGGTAACGAAGTGCCGCTTCATGGTCTCTAGATGCCATCTGGAACGCATTTGCCGCAATTTCTTTGTTTCTCCATCGATAGAAGCCTGTTCCGCCTAGGTCAGGGTTCTCAAAAAGATATATAACTCCTGCATAAGTATGATATTCAGGGCTAATGCGAGGATCGATATGACACATGCGGTGGTAGACCGATAGCTCTTCCGGCTTGAGAGCCACATTGGACAAAAAGGCTTTCAGGCGCATACCGGCTCTGAGGAAGGGGAATTGGCGACTCAACTTTGAGCGGATAAAACCATGGATCTCTTGGATTTCAGAAATCTGCATATCTGGGCCGCGACCCGGGTGACCCAGAGGCTGGGAAACAATTTTTTGTATTTGCCCCGAAAAGTTTTCTACAACCTGCTTCGGATCAGCAAGAAAGTTGTCCACAATTGCATACTTCTGCCCGCCTTCAAGCTCATGCAATTTTATTTCCGGACTAGCAGCAACTTTTACCTTTGGTTGTTCCATCTTTTCGCCAACAGCTGTTTGATATTTCTCCATATTGCCCAAGTCATGGCTTTATCAAAAGTACTTATTATAGGCGCTGAAGTCTCTTGATGTCGTGGAATAATATATCAGCTCTCTGATTTATTACCCGGTTTTGGCGTTGCGTTTTGAAAAGGGAACTGGGCTATTTTATCGCTGGATTTGATATCAGAGATTTTTACCTTGCCTTCCTTTTCCACTTCATCAATACGGACAATGGAATGCATAGGTATAAAGGAGCGTTTCACGCTGGTGAACTCATTTTTTAGCTTTTCTTCAGCAGGGTCCACAATTACCTGGGTACGTTCGCCAAAAACGAACTCCTCAATTTCAATAAACCCCATCAGATCACTCTGAAAAATCTGCCGGGCATAAATTTCGTACACATGTCCCTGATTGTAAAAAACGACTCTGTAGGTAGGCTGTTTCGACATACTTTTATCTAGCTGTTCGAGGGCAATTTAAAAAGGGCGCGCATATTAGCACAACGCACCTGCGTATCCTCCTTAACTCAGGAGACTCCCTCTTTATTTGGGGTCACTTTGACCAAGTTAAAGTCTGAAAAATGATTGTTTAGCCCTTATCAGCTAAAGGATGGAGTGAAATTATGCCTTCTCATCGTTATAATCGCCCGCCTTTCTTTTTCCAGTGCCATAGTTCATGAAAAAACTTTACGTCGAGACCCATGGTTGCCAGATGAACGAATACGACTCCGCTCGTATGCGTGATCTGCTGGGCGAGTCACAGGGCATGATAGAAACCAGTTCAGCGGAGGATGCAGACGTCATCTTGCTGAATACCTGTTCCATTCGTGAAAAAGCCCAGGAAAAAGTGTTCCACCAGCTGGGACGTTGGAAAAAATTAAAAGACGCCAAGCCAGAATTGCTTATCGGTGTGGGTGGCTGCGTTGCCAGCCAGGAAGGTGATGGAATTGCCAAACGTGCTCCCTATGTAGATCTTATTTTTGGACCACAAACCCTACACCGACTGCCGGAGATGATTCAGGAGCGCAACAAAAAAGATGGCACTACAGTGGTTGATATTAGCTTCCCCGAGATAGAAAAGTTCGACCGTTTGCCGGAGCCTGAAGCAGATGGGGCATCTGCCTTTGTCTCCATTATGGAGGGCTGTTCCAAGTACTGCACTTTCTGCGTTGTCCCCTACACGAGGGGAGAAGAAGTTAGCCGACCTTTATCTGCGGTTTTGGATGAAGTTGCACATTTGGCTTCCCAGGGTGTTCGCGAGGTCAACCTGCTCGGGCAAAACGTCAATGCCTGGCGTGGAAGTTTGCCGGACGGTTCAGTCGCCAGATTTTCCGATTTGATTCCGCTGGTCGCCCAAATAGATGGCATCGATCGTATCCGTTACACCACGTCCCACCCGGTGGAATTCACGGACGACTTAATCGCCGTTTATTCTGAAGTGCCAGAGCTGGTCAATCACTTGCACCTTCCTGTCCAAAGCGGTTCAGACCGAATACTGGCTCTGATGAAACGCGGGCATATGGCGATTGAGTACAAATCAAAAATTCGTGCGCTGCGTAAAATCCGTCCGGACATCAGCATCTCATCGGACTTTATTATCGGATTTCCCGGAGAATCTGATAGCGACTTCGAGGCAACCATGAAACTCATCCATGATGTCGGCTTCGATACCTCGTTTAGTTTTATATACAGCTCTCGTCCAGGAACGCCTGCTGCCGATATGCCAGATGACACTTCCATGGAAACAAAAAAGGCACGACTACAACGACTGCAAGCAACGATAATGCAAAGCGCTCGCCAGATA
>JAURLY010000007.1 GCA_030830945.1 Gammaproteobacteria bacterium
AAAGACAAATTGGTGATAGCCATATCATCAAGCGCACTTTTTGATTTATCCGAAAGTAATCGGGTATTTGAGGAAGAGGGTGTGGATGCTTATTCGCGCTATCAGGTTGAGCACGAAAACGCAGTACTGGAGCCCGGAGAGGCCTTTCCCCTGGTTAAAAAACTCCTTGCAATTAATGAGCAGGTGGATGATGCGCAAATCATTGAAGTCATCTTGCTGTCGCGAAATAGCGCCGATTCCGGGCTAAGGGTGTTCAAATCCATCGAGCACCACCAAATGGCGATCAGTCGGGCGGCGTTTTGTGGTGGAATAAACCCCTGGCGTTATATTCGTGCCTTTCACTGTGATCTCTTCTTGTCCGCTAACGCAGCAGATGTCAAAGCGGCATTAGATCAAGGCATTGCTGCGGCAACCATGATTCCAACTGAGGGTGCCAGCAACGCACTGGATGACCAAATAGTTCGCTTTGCCTTTGATGGTGATGCTGTGCTTTTCTCCGATGAATCAGAGCGCATCTTTAAAAGCTCCGGGCTAGCCGCTTTTACTGAGAATGAAAAAAAATCCGTGAACGAGCCGTTAAGTGGTGGGCCATTTCGAGCATTTTTAAGTGCGCTTCACAACGTCCAGGCAAAATTCGATCCACGCCAGTGCCCTATTCGAACGGCTCTGGTGACAGCCAGATCTGCTCCGGCACACGAGCGGGTCATCCGTACTCTCAGGGAGTGGAATATTCGTCTTGATGAGTCGCTTTTTCTGGGCGGCATGCCCAAGGGCGAATTCTTGCAGGCTTACGGTGCGGACGTTTTCTTTGACGATCAAGCGCTGCACTGTGAATCAGCCAGCCGCTTTGTGGCTACGGGCCATGTCCCGCATGGAATCGCTAACCACAGTTCCGAATCTGAAGGGTAGCCCCATTGGCTTAGGGATAGCCAAGCCTCTTCCTGTTAATTGACTGAAAAGCAAATCAGGGCAGCGGTAACGGCCACGTTTAGTGATTCCACATCACGTGCCATTGGTATTTTCACCGCTTTATCGCACAAAGAGTCAATCTCAACAGAGACTCCATCAGTTTCATTACCTAGCACAAAGGTTTCGCAAGCCATCTCGGGACGTGAATACAAACTATGTTTGGCAGCCAGACTCAGGGAATAGATCGAGTGGCCGACATTCCTTAACTCCCCAAGAGCAGAGGGAAGGGATTCAACCTGCACAATGGGCGCCCTTAGCAAGGTGCCCGCGCTGGCCTTGATGACCAAAGGTGAAAGTGGGGCGCAACCTTTTCTGGGAAGTAACAAGGCATCGAACTTGCTCGCTGTTACCGAGCGAATAATCATCCCAAGATTTTGCGGATTGGTGATACGGTCAAGTGCAATGACCTTTTGTTTTTGTTTGGATGAGCCCAGCAGCTGCGACAATGTCATAAAGTTGGGGCAGGCAATGTCGGCCGCAACCCCCTGATCTTGCTTGGCATTTTTGGAAATACGCGAAAGCGCCTGTGGTGCATGATCGAAAAGTTCGGCCCCCTGGGTTGTTGCCAGTTCTATAATTTCGTCGAGTATAGGAGCCGCCTTGTTCCGACTGGAAAGATGCAGGCGCTCTACATGACAGCCCTTGGTCTGCAATGCTTCAAGCACAGGTTTACGCCCATAGATGGTCAGCATTCGGTCAAACCGGGCTTTTTTCTTTTGGTATTCAGGGCTATCTTGCGGCATGAATTATTTCTATATCTGTTTAGGCTCGACTTTAGCCGTTAGTATGGATAAATGGATAACAAAAAAACTACCCGTATTTTGACTGATTTGAAACAGTCTTTGCTCGATGATCTTGAACGTGGGGCCTCTGGTTCAGAGACGGTAACCCTGGAGCAAAACAAAGTGGGCCGTATATCTCGAATGGATGCCTTACAGCAGCAGGCAATGCACAAAGCCAGTCAAAACCTTATTCGCAAGCGTTTGGTTCTAATCGATAAGGCGTTGCGGTCCATTCAATCTGGTGATTATGGTTATTGTGAGTCTTGTGGCAATGAAATTTCAGCTTCGAGGCTTCAGGTTCGACCTGAGTCCTTGATGTGTGTGTCTTGTCAGGAGCAGGTAGAAAACCGTTAGTCTTTTGCTATTTCCAGTAATCTTCAATCCACTTGGTGGGTGCCAATCGACGATACCAGCGGTCGCCAATCCCCGCGATGGCTTCTTCCGGGTTAGGCGCACCGTGGAACACCAGAATCTTGCCTTTGTCAGGTTTGGGGGTTGGAAAAAACCAGCGCTTTAGACGATTCCTGTCCATACAGTTATGGCGAAAACTGATGCACCAGTTGTCTGGCCAGTATTGCAGTTTTCCCATCTCTTTTAATTTAGCTGTCAGGTATGCCTGTTCATTGTGAAATTTTTCCACAATTTCATCACGATTTTCGATGAAGTCGTCCAATACATCGCTAAGTTCACCTGCTTCAAATCGATAAACGGAAGAGTTGCCTTCACCTGACTCAGCTTCAATCCAGTCACGGATAATAAAAAAGTCACCTTCAAGCTCGAAAAAGCAGTTGATGTTTTTGAGCAGGACAATATCCACATCCAAAAACAGACAGGTGCCCTCAATGTCATAAAGTCTTGGCGAAAAAGTTAGAAGCTTCTTCCATGCCTGCACTCTTTTTCGGCCGGGGCTGTCTTCCAGATCGGCCTGGACTTCCGGTATGGGAAAGCACTCAATGTTGTGATCCAGCCCTTCGTCGTTATCGGTCAGGCAGATAAAACGAAATGGCAAACTCAGGTTTCGGCTTACCATGGAATAAAGTTTGTTGACGTATGAGGCATCGTATTTATTGCCCCATTTCATACAAAGGATGTTCACAGATTGTTCTTGCACTATTGCCTAGCTCCTTGCCTGAACAATATTCAGGTATGCCTTTACACAGTTATTCATTCCCAATAACAGGGAATCTGCTGTGAAGGCATGACCGATGGACACTTCCAGAATATCCGGAATGCCCAAAAATTTGGGTAGATTCTCCAGATTGAGATCGTGTCCGGCATTGACCCCAAGGCCAATATTTTGTGCAGATTTGGCCGCTTCGTCGTAGCGCAGAAAGAGGTCTTCCAGCTCCGGGTCATTGCGTTCGTAAGCCCAGGCATAAGGGCCGGTATAAAGTTCAATGCGGTTGGCTCCAACATCCCTGGCCAGGGCTATTTGCTCCGGGTCAGGATCCATAAACAGGCTAACGCGAATACCCTGGACATGAAGTCGCTGAATAATTGGTCGAATTCGGTCACCGTCGACTTTTAAATTAAATCCGTGATCAGAGGTCAGTTGGTCGTCGTTGTCAGGAACCAGGGTCACCTGATCAGGGCGCGTCTCTTCAACCAGTTTGAGAAAACCCGGGTAATCACCTATTTCCCCGGCAAAGGGATTTCCCTCGACATTGAATTCGATGCTGCTGTATTCGCGACAAAGTTCAGCAAGGTTATAGACATCATCAGGGCGAATATGTCGCTGGTCGGGTCGGGGATGAACCGTAATACCATGGCAGCCGGCCTCAATGCAGAGGCGTCCAAATTCAACCGGGCTTGGATAATCACCCTCCCGCGAATTCCTCAACAAGGCGATCTTGTTGAGATTTATACTAAGTGCGGTATCGCTCAACGCCTACAGCTCGCGGGTTAGGTGATAGGGATTTACGCCCATTCCGAATAACCGCGACGGGGACGAATTCGGGTCAAAATCAGACAGAGAATAGCGCCACCAAAAACAGCGCCGCCGCCATATAGGAAATACATTTTCCAGCTTTCATCGGTGAGGCGATCAACTTCTGCATTGCGAAGATCCAGCTCGTTTTGTAATAGCTGGTTTCGGCGCAAAAGTTCCTCGTTTTGGCTGCCTATGGTGGCCAGGTTGCCAATAATGTGTGGCGCCTCAATGACGACCGAACCATCTTCATTGCTAACTTCTACCATCTCAATTTCAATGCCGGAAGCGATGATTTCACGGGTTAGAAGTTCGAACTGGCTA
>JAURLY010000081.1 GCA_030830945.1 Gammaproteobacteria bacterium
CAGCATCACGTACATCAGCCCAAGGGGCTACTGGCTCAGGCATACGAAAGCGTTCTGCAGTTGCGTAAGGCACGCCCAGAAATGCCAGGGTCCCATCATCTATGGTGCCGCGTAGCTGACCCTCTTCGACTGTAACCACGGGTAGATTATTAAGATCGTAGCCCATGGCGGTATGATCAAGTCCACCTCCAGATTCCGATGTTGACGGCGTCGGTGCAGCCTGATTCATTTGCTCGGCGGACATAGAATCGCTTTCACAACCAGCAAAGCCGATCACAAGTATTAGTAAAAGTAGTTTTTGCATAACCTGTTTCCCATAGTTATTGGCATAGATAGTTTCAAGTGGACAAAGTATAAAGAGCTTTTTGTTGACTTCACAATTAGATGTATAAAGTTTATGAAATATACAAATCATGTAATCTGGAAACAAACAGCCCCGCTTTGAGCGGGGCTTTTAGCTTCTATCAGTTAGTACCCAAGTAAGCGTTTTGAAGTTCGATTGCTGTCTCTACGATCTTTGGTTCAGCGCATCCAGGCTTAATGCGATTATTCAATACCTGAAAAGTCTGATGACCAAATGAGGCATCATCCGGTATGTATCCTCTCATTCGTTCATTGGCGATAGTGACGATCATTGTGTCGTTCATGGGTACTTCTTCCTTAAGTTTTTTGCCAATGGCTGCATAGGCTTCCCCATTGATCGAGACAATAGACATGTTACCAACTCCTATAAGGCTCATCCTGATTGTTTGTGGCTCCGCATCTGCATATTCACCTGCAACACCTTCACGAGATGCATCCATGTTGTTGCCGTTAGTTCGAACGCGTCCAGGACAGTCGAAACTTCTGCTAAACCCAGCAATGCGAACATTGTCTTGCCAATCCAGATTGGGCTGGCTCATTACACGAATGACTTCTTCTCCCAACACTTGCCCCTGACTTTCCAAAAAACGGAACAAGCGATCAAGTGTCTGGGGATCTACGGGGGGTATGTCTTCACCATTACCACTTGCCACTCTTAAGGGAGCTTCTTGGGTTTCACGATCCATTACATAGCCTGTTATGGGTCTACCCAAACGGGAAGCCATCGCATTGTTTGCTGGGCGAAGGTATAGGGTATTGATATCGCCTGAGGTTCCCTGACTAAAAGCGGCAACCATGTCATCGCCAAATGCCTGTTCGATATAACGAGACATCGCTCCAGGCACATCACCACTAACAATGCCAAGCATGTAGCCACTGACCGGGTGTATTGCATAATTGACCCACACAGCGATTGGATCACCGTCGGTATCAATAAAGCTCAGTACGCCTACTGACCGGTCTACCACACCGTCCATGTTCACACCCTGTACCCACTTGCGAGATTCGGGGTCGATGGCATCACGGTTTACGTTAAGAAATGAAATTCCTGTGTCATAACTCACCAGGGCTGGTTCCATGTTATCCCTTGCCTGGACAACTGCTTCCAAAAGCTCAGGAGAAACTCCGTCATCTGGGATTTCTCTTTCCTGGTTATGAATAACTTCCCGGCTGTGAGTGTGTGTATGGGTAACAATGATGTTTTCCAGGCCGGTATCCAGTTCCCGTGCCATGGCCTGACGTGTGGGCAACATCTCGAAGCCACCATAAGGGCCTTCATAACTGACCAGGGCGGCCGTGACACCATCGCTGTTCATTACAATGGCACGAGCATAGAGGCGTTCATGTTCGTAGTTTCCAGATTGGGCTTCACCCAGTCTTCCGGTTTGGTCGATTTTTGCAGCACCTACAAGAAGTTCCGCATTTGCCGACATTGAAAATAGAAAAGTTGAAGCCAATACGGCCAAATAGGTCTTTAATTTGGTGGACATAGTATCCCCCCTTTTTTGTATTGTTAGGTCAGTTCTGATTTGTGGACTTGATCAAGTCATTCATAAGGTTGGTATATCCGCCCTCAACAGATCCAATAGCGTACCTGCGATTATTGGTATGCCAGCCATCATGAATCATTGCGTGATCATTAGGCTGATAGCCACTAATAGGTTGCTTGTCGCCTTCTACATAGGTTCGAACCTGATTTGATACCAAAGTGTGTTCCAGTAGAGAGTGATCTTGCATATACATTCCAATCTCGTTGAAAAGCTCACCACCCGTGCCAACCAAAGCAATATCACCAATACGCATCAAGCTCAGACCGATAATGGCATCTTCTTGTGTGCTGGGATCATATGGAGGTAGTGAAGATAAGCCTTTGGCGAAACTGATACGCGCATCACTGGATTCTTCCTCAATGTTACCCAAGGCAGTGAGCACGTCAGCAAATTGAATCTTTCCATAGAACTCCATTAACTCAACGACAGCGCGGTTCATCATCTGAATTTCTTGCTCTCCTGTTTCCGGGTTAGGCGTGAAATATTCATTAGATAGAATTGGGTTTTGATTACCCGCCGTACCCGGAATCCAGTTCGCTATGGCCCCTTCAAACTTATTTTCCAGATGACGTGATACTTGTCCGCCAACATCGCCACTGATTCCAGTTCCGTCATCTGTTAAGCGATTGGCGTACATAGAAGTCAGGTGCATGGAATAGTGAACAATAAAGGCGATTGGGTCATCAGCCATGTCTGAAAAACGGATAACAGAGAGCGTTTTATTGGAAGGTCCAGTAGGGTTGTATCCCTGAGCACCGACTTCACCGCCATCGTCCAGTTCATAGAAACGCTGTCGGTTCACATTAATATAACTCTCGGTATACCCAATACCCACTTTTGCAGGCTGAAGATTCCTGATTGCTTCGTCAGCTGCATCAATCATCTGGTCATAGACAAAGTTAACGTAAAGCTCGGTAGATGGGACGTCCGGGTTAACTATGACACTGGGAGAGGTATGCCCATGTGTTGCACCATAGTAAATTTCCTCAACAGGAATGCCGGTATGTTCTGAAAGACCTGTCAAAAATGTTTCCGCATCAGGAGGCCCACCGGCATCAAAAGTGACGATCAGGGAAGGTGTATCACCATTACTGACGGCAATAACACGTACGTATATATCATCAATGACTGCAATCAGGTTTGATCGAGCAACGCCTGAAAGGGGTAACCATTCTGTATCTGGTGTGGTAACGCGCTTTGCTGCACCAACATAGAGTTGTTGAGCTAAGGCCACTGAAGGGAGAGCCAGGATGGCTAGTAATATGATTCTTATAATGTTTTTCATCGTTATTTTTCTTTGATTAAGACTGTAGTGATGCTCTTACCACAAGCCGATCAAAAGTATGCTCATTAGTAAGAATGCACAAATTACTTTGTTGCAATGTAAACAAATTTAGATAAATCAGCGGATATCGATAAAAGAGATCAGCAGCTTAATTGGCAGGAGAAGACAGCTGGCTTATCCAGCACATCACAAACCAGTCTTTTAGGAGATCGGCGTCGTGATAACGCCAGAAATGCTTGGCGGGAAGTTATAACAAAGGGTTATTTTGTTGCCCAAATGTTGCCCACGTTGCCATTTAAAACTTTTTGTTATGCGGCAACTTATTGATATTAATAAGGAAATTGGTCGGAGTGGCCGGATTTGAACCGACGACCACCACACCCCCAGTGTGGTGCGCTACCAGGCTGCGCTACACTCCGATTTGAGTTGCCCAAGTGCAATAAGGGGGCGGCTTGAGCGGGCGGGAATAATACCGGAAGAGAAGCTAAAACTAAACGCTGAATTCAGTGGATTTAACTTTTTATGTAGTCCAAAAGCTCTTCGAGTTGTTTGACAGTGTCATCCATCATTTGATGCTGCTGAGTGCTGGTCTCTTCGGCATCGGGATTAGCCAGTTTAGCCCTGGCACCACCAATGGTATAACCCTGTTCATACAGGAGTGCTCGTATTTGACGTATAAGAATGACATCTTGTCGCTGGTAATAGCGTCGATTACCACGTCGCTTTACCGGGCTAAGATTAGGGAATTCCTGTTCCCAGTAACGAAGAACGTGCGGTTTTACATCGCATAGCTCACTGACTTCACCAATAGTGAAATAACGCTTGCCGGGGATGGCAGGTAGTTCGTTATTCTGACTGGCTTCCAGCATAGCTCTCTACTCTCGCTCTAAGTTTTTGACCTGGTCTAAATGTCACAACTGTACGAGCTGAAATGGGAATTTCTTCACCGGTTTTTGGATTGCGACCGGGACGTGGGTTTTTTCGACGAAGCTCAAAATTTCCAAAACCTGACAACTTTACCGGCTCATCGGCTTCGAGTGCTTCCCGAATTTCTTCGAAAAAGAGTTCAACAATTTCCTTGGCTTCGCGCTTGTTTAAACCAAGTTCGTTGAACAGCATTTCAGCCAGGTCTGCTTTAGTGAGAGCAACAGTCATTTTTTCAAATTTTTTCGTTATTAAAGCCTATCGTTGCACTGCGCCAAAATCGGCAGTCAGTGCGCTGAGTATGCCCTCTACCAGGGCAGTCACTTCTTCGTCATTAAGAGTGCGCGAATAATCCCTAAAGGTCAACCCAATGGCGACACTTTTTTTATTTGAATCAATACCCTGCCCAACATATATGTCAAATATTCTAGCATCAGAAAGGGTCTCCCCAGCGGATTTTTTTGCCGCCTGTATTAAACTTTGGCCACTCACTTCCTGATCGACTATTAACGCGATGTCCCGGCGAACTTCCGGAAATTTACCCAAAGATTTAAAAGCTGGTGTCGAAATTTCTAGAAGCGACTCCAACGTTAATTCAAATGCAAACACGGGCCGGTCAATATCCAGCTTTTTTGTGACTGCGGGATGTATAGCGCCAACGTAACCAATAACACTCTCGCTCTGGATTATGGCTGCACATTGACCAGGATGGAATAGCGAATTATTAGAACAGGGTTTGAACTCAATGTCTTTGAGCTGTTTTTCGCCTAACAAAAGCTCTACATCTCGCTTGGCATCATAGAAATCAACCTTTTCTTTTCTATTCGCCCATGACTCGGATTCGCGCACGCCAACCAGGGCGCCAGCAACGCAGGGAATTTGCGCAAGATTCTCTGTAGAGACCGGCTCAGACGTGGGCACAAACACCAACCCATTTTCAAAGAGGGCTAAATCTGGATGCTGCCGTTTAAGGTTATATTCCACCGTACTTAAAAGTCCTGGCAGCAACGATGTCCGCATAACTGACATGTCTGCAGAAATCGGGTTTGTTACTTCGACAAACGCCGCATCGCCAAAACAGGCTTGATGCACTTTGGGATCGATAAAGCTGTAACTAATAACCTCGCGGTAGCCCTGCGCCACCAAACGATCCGTGATCACTCTCTCTGATAAGCGATTTTCAGGCACATTAGCCAGAGGTAGCTGTGCGGCAGGTGTGCGTTCCGGTAAGTTGTTGTAGCCGTATATGCGCGCTATCTCTTCCACCAGATCTGCTTCAATATTGATATCAAAACGCCAACTGGGGGCAACCATTGTCCAGCTATCATCCTCTTGATGTAGGATGTGCATACCCAACAGGTTCAGCACACGCTGAATTTGTTCTGTGGAGAACTCTGTGCCCAGCATTAATTCAACGCGGGATTTACGCAATCTCACGGGTTCATTTAATGGTACGTCTTCTGCCGAAGTGGCATTGGTTACCGGGCCTGCTTCACCACCACAGATTTCAAGAATCAGCTGGGTAGCTCTTTCAATGGCCAGGGCCTGAAGTTCGTAGTCAACGCCTCGCTCGAACCGGTGTGATGAATCTGTATGCAAACCAAATTCAC
>JAURLY010000082.1 GCA_030830945.1 Gammaproteobacteria bacterium
CACCGCCGGCACTGCAATGCCGTGGGGAGCAACGATGCTGGAGAGCCCCAATACAGATAAAAGGTTGAAAATATTACTACCAACGACATTTCCGACCGCTATATCGCGTTCACCACGAATGGACGCAATCACAGAAGTGGCCAGTTCGGGCAAGGAGGTACCAGCCGCTACTATCGTTAAACCGATGATTAGTTCGCTCACACCAAAATATTGCGCAATCGTAATTGCGCTCTCTACCAACCACTGCGAGCCCAAAACCAGCAAAAACAAACCGAAAAGAATCAAAGCACCGTCGCGTACGTAATGTATGGACCCATCAGTGTCTTTATCGGCATACTCGCCTTCATACTCAGCTCGCACGGCGGCGTTATTTTCTTTACGGCTTTGAAAAATCAGAAAAACTGTATAGGCCAAGATGCCCGCAAATAAAACAGCGCCCTCCGTTCTGCCAACATTTCCATCCATCCCAAACAACAAAACCAATATAGATGCCACGATCATTAACGGGACATCCAGGCGAACCAGTTGTTGATTGACGACCAATGGCGTCACCAGGGCAGATATGCCCAAAATTAGCAACACGTTAAAGATATTACTGCCGACAACATTGCCCAGGGCAAGATCTGCTTCGCCCGCAAACGCTGCGCCAACGCTGACCGCCATTTCCGGAGCACTTGTGCCGAAAGCAACGATTGTTAAGCCAATTACCAGAGGTGAAATACCCAAGGAAGCCGCCAGGCTAGCGGCGCCCTTGACTAGCCAATGGGCGCCGAACACCAACAAGACCAGGCCCAGCGCCAGAAAAACAGTCGTTTCCATTGATTGGAAAACCCATAGAAAAGTGTTGGAAGCTTGTCGCTCCTTGGCAAAAAAAAAGTGACGCCATTTGATAGCTTCCAGTGAGAATAGTCTAGCCTACATGCTGACCGTTCATCAGCATTATTTTGAACCTGACACTCACGACAATGCCAATGCAGGTCCGGTTGAGGGTCATGATGTTCTACAGTCCATGATTAAGCACGGGAAATCATTTGCGTACTGGATGGGAGAGGAGGCAGCGGGGGAGGAGGGCTCACTGGAAGCAGCTAGCAGCCAACTGCAATACCCGCTGACACTGCCTTGACCATCCGACCGCGGAGAATGGGTCTTGCCCGGGTCCCTATAAAATCCGGAGGGAGTATTCTATGAATAATCTATCAAAATCGAGAATATGACTGCCATATCAGGGCTCAAACCTGCGACCTGCCGGGCTGGCTTCCAGCCCTGTCGTAGAGTGAATAAATCGGTTTCAGTCGCCCATTGGTATGCGCCAGGAGGCCGGATTGCGGCCGTTGGCGTGGGAGGGCCGGTGCACGACAATCTCCCTTCCACCAGAGGTAGGTTGGAGTGTATCGTGCAGCGGATGCGGTGATGCTCCCTCCTGACGCCGGACAGGTGGCAGCAAAGTTACCGAACGTAATCGCGTTGTCACGATCTACCGGGACGGTTCTTCCAGTAAGTTTTCTTGCTTGCCCGTCAATGTACCGTCGCTGTGACTGACGGTATAGGTCGATGAAGTCTGGTAGTGCGTGGCGCTAATGAAGGCTTACTTTCATGGCGTGGCCGCGTACGGGTGCGGGAGCCCGCCAACGAGCATTCAGTAATGGTAGCCACAGACGTGTTGGTTGCACCGGCCTTTCCCAGCAATACCGCACGCTCTGGCGTCCTGTATCCCATCGTGAATTCCTTGGCCTGTTTTAATGGTTCTTACCCCTGGGAGGAATCCAGGCAGCGGATTGGCGCTTACCTTATGATGACCAGTATGGCTGGCCTGGGACTTTCTTCGGCGCTGTGGCTCACAGCAATGGCTGCCAACCCTGTTGGGGTCGCGATCGCGGCAGGCAGAGGTTTTGAGATCACTTTTGACGGCTGGTTCCTGGCCTCCAGTGTACCTGAAATTGCCTCGATGAGTACCCCGCAAGGGTCCAGTGCCAATGTCATTTTTATGGGTAGCGGCTACCTCACCGGTTCCGAAGTCTATCGGTGTGGAGGTGTGGTGACTGGCGTATTTTTGGCGGTTTACCTGATACTGGGAACTCCGTGGATGTTACTGGTTCTGTGAGCACCCCCTGTGACAGCATCAGTCGCCAAAGCTTTTTAGTCTATTCACACAATGTGTCTATCTGTGCTGCTGTCATGCCGACTGGTCTCAGTCCTCTGTCAGCGGGAAGCCAAGGCTAATATTTATTGCCTTTATTTCATTGCCGTCATAGCTGTTGCCCCGTGACAACGAGATGCCGATGGTCTTGAAGGGAATCCCGCCGATGCTCATCCTCCGTTCCAGACCCAATGTGATGCCGAGTTGAAACAATCGATCTATATCTACCCTGGCCGGAGATACGCCCTCGATGTTCAGCCTGTTGAAGTACTGTTGCCAGAGGAGGAACACGCCTCCCCGGATGGGGTTTCCCCTGAAATCAGAATCTGTCGCGAAGTTCCAGTCCGCTCCCTGCTCCAATAGAATGAAGGCTGTTTCGTTGCCGCCACTTCGATCTCGTTGACCGGCAAAACGTAGACGCTGCCCCAGTGTCAACCGACTTGAGTCAAGGTCCCACCAGCCGTGATGACGCACCGCTGCTGAAGTTACCCAGCTGCTGGCATTATTTTTGATATCCCTGGCAATGCCCAGCTGGGCGGACGGCGATATTTCCCAGTTCTCCCTTAGCCTGAAAGTCGCTGCCAGGCCAGGCATAATCGAGTAGGTGGCGAAATTATCGGAGACTTCCCGTCGCTCCGGAGTGTCACGACCGTTACGAAGGCCGATCGCCACCGGCGCCAGAATGCGTGTATTCCACTCGCTGTCGGGCAGCTCAAATGAGAGGGGTATCCTCAATATCAGTAACTTCTCACTGGCCGACTTGTAGTACCCGCTGCCCAGAACGGCACCGTAAACGTAATTGAAATCGGGCTCCGCCTGCTCACGCGTCGTCTGGGCTGCGACCATAGCCGTCGATTGCAATAAATACACAAGAAGGAGCGCTGGCAGAAATGGCCTTGGAATTACGCGGCACTGAGTCATCACCACATTTACCCGTTTGGGCAATTCGACCGTCCCTATGAATTCTGCTCTAGAAAATGTAATTAACCGCGAAAAAGCCCTTCAGCACATAGTCTTCATCGACAATTGGGCTGTCGGTGACCTCGTTATCAAAAAACTCCACAGCGACATTCATTACCAAGAGCCAATCGGTCGTAATCTCATACAGCATCCCCACGCCTACATCAAATGTGAATACCGAATCCAGGCGGTAGGCAGGACGGTCGGCCTCGGCCTTGCTCCGTGGTACACCAAAATCATAATTGGCCAGGTCCTGCGCCAGCCAGTTGACGCCCAGTTCCGGAGAGAACCTGAACGTACCCAGTTGAAACGACTTGTCGATCGCAAGCCTTGCCTCCCCACCGCCAATTCTGTCCAGCAGATCATGCTGATAGCCAAGCGCCATATCGAAGCCAACGGGTAGTTCTGCCTGCAGCGCCAGCCCGGCCATGAACGTGCTGTCGCGATCTCCCATCCCCCGGAGATACTCGCTGTCGTTTTCATCGTAGACACCTTGTCTATACGTCCCGGCGGCTGCCAGTCTCAGCTTACCAGTCCCCACGAGTCCGAAGCTGACGTTGGGTCCCAGTACCTGCAGGCGAGCGCCATTGTAGGTAATTGCAGGGATCACCTGGGTCACGCTGCCGTCGTAATCACGATAAGGGCTGCTTCGGCTTATCGCGCCAACGCCCACACCAAGGCGACCGCGCTTACCCAGCGGGCGATACAGCCCTACGGTGAATTGACGCCGCTCATCCTGCGCCAGGGTAAAGGCGGCGCGCGTGAAGCTGGGTGGCCCCTTGGGCCGGTAGTTATTTGAAAAACCAAGCGGCTCAGTAGGAATCCCTATGAAGTTCTTGTCTATTTCAAGGTTGTCGTTTTCATCGTAATAAACCAGCAGCGCATATTCGCCCGCAGGGATATCGGTCAACTGGTAACTTTCGCGCCCATCCAGTTTATAGGACATAAGCCTGAAAGGGTCTCGAAGATCTCCAAATGTATTGGCCGAGCTGTAAATGGCCAGGGCTACCGTACCGGAAGAAGGGGGATTTTCCAGCTGTACTGATATCTCGGCTGCAATTACACGCCCCCCGAAAAAAGGTAGCATGAGTCCAAGCATCACGGCCAGGTTCAGCATTCTATATGACTTCATTTAATGGTTATCCGTATTGAATTTGGCGAAGGAATACGACCGATTCTAGAGCAAAAGATGGCATTGCCAACTAATTACTAAGATCGGTCCATAAATACCTATAAACGCCACCGGTCTACCCCAGATATCATTTCGCATGATTTACCCAAAGCGCTTGGCGGGGCAGGCTCTCTCGATATACTAGCGCTTCAAGCTGAGTCATCGCGATATTGAATATACCCTCACTGAGCGATGCATCACCGTGTCCCGTGAATCAATCGGCCCCTTGTCCTAGCAGAATAAGGTGACTTGTCAGTACCTCAAAATAGCCTGCAATCTCGTCAGAAACGTGCTGGGAATATGATCTTTTTCTGGTCAGTGGTAGCATGCTCGCCAACCCTGACAGTAGAAAGAGCGGTGTTTGCGCATTATGAAAATACAACGGATGTTGGTCATTAAAATACACGCTTTTTTGGCCTGTTTCTTTATACCAATGGCGACTCTTTATTTTATCAGCGGGGCTCTCTATTCCTTTGATATCAAAGGGCACATAGATAAGCGGGTATACAACGTGACTCTTGAACGCCCCTTCTCTCCCAACCTGGCGCTGTTATCTGATCTGGCAATAAAGGAACTGGGTCAACGCAACCTGGAGCAACCGACTGGAGATTCGATCGTAAAGGAAAAGGGCGGCTCCTACGAATATCGATGGGGGGATCTGAAACATCTTGTCGTGGTTCATCCCACTGATAATCCATTTGAGGTTGAGCTGATATATCGCAAACGTAACCTGCTGGCACAGGTCATGAGGGTGCATAGAGCGGAGGCGGGATCACTGATAAGGGTGCTTTCACTAAGCATGGCTGTTTCACTGCTTATAATTCTGGCAAGCGGTGTCTTTCTGGCTGTAGGATTACCCAAGCTCCGTCGAAACGCCCTGGTCGCGCTAGCGGCTGGATTTGTCGCCATGGTAGCGATATTCCTCTGAGTATTTGAGATGATATTGCCAAGTTTGCTGGCCGAAATTGGTAAACCTGGACAAGGTACGGGCAAATAAACTCATAGCGGAAAAGCGTGTTTACCGGGAGGAGCTGGGCGGTGGCCTGGAATCCTGACCGCACAGGTGTGCGGTCAGGTTTTACCCCGCTCAGGCAGATCATCGAACCGGTCGCCATAGATCTTCGGCGCCGAGACCTGTTGTGGATGAATCAGGATGATGACGCGCTCGGCTTCGGGCGGATCGAGGTCCGCAGGGGGTTCCTCGCCGCCCATGCCGCGCATGAACTGCTCACGAAAAAAACTGCGGTCCGGGTCGTCTTCGACCGTGGCGTGACCTCGAACTTCGAGATAGTCCATGTGATTGGTGGGCGACTGTAGGCAGAAGCATATCCGGTCATCCAGAAGAATGTTTTTGCACTTCATTCTCGATTTCAATGTGGAAACACGTATACGCCGGCCGTCCCAGACATAGCCAATCGGGTTGGTGGAAAGCATTCCGTCGGCGCGAATCGTAGTCAGCATCGCCAGGAAGTGTTTGTCGAGAAACGCTTGATACTGACCTGGGATTTCAACCTCGATTTTCTGGTTCATGTGTTCCTCTCTGATTATAGGAAGTACCAATGGGCCCAGCTGAGCTGCGGGCACGTGGGAGGCTAAATATACACCTCATTGATACTGGTCTGCAGGCCATAGGCAAAGCTCCGTTCACAGTCCGAAGGCGCATTCTAATGAAGATTTTCGCTTTTTATCAATTTCCAAAAAGGGAGATCGCATTACCAGAATCAACTGCCTTCTCCTCGTCATAAGACAGACCAAGATTCGCAATATCATTGACTTCCGCATGGACGAGTAACTCAGGGGCGAATGGGAAATCTGAACCGAACAGCAGCTTTTCTATTCCGACCAGTTCGCGCATGCTGCCGAGCATGAAAGGCGAAGGGCTCAGGGCAGTATCGTAGTAGAACTGCTTTAGATAGTGCAGTGTACCCTTGGGG
>JAURLY010000083.1 GCA_030830945.1 Gammaproteobacteria bacterium
AAAAAAAGCCCCAGTTAACGGGGCTTTTTTTATGAACAGGAGCAATTGGCGTCTCCCTCTAATCGAAGTAGATGGTTTCTCCCGTTTCTGCACTTTCCCGTGCTGCATCCAAAATCTCCATGACCACCATATTATTCTCAAGAGCAGACAAATCACTTGGCGCCATCTGGACCTGTTGATTGATCACAGCTTTAAAATAATGAAAAGGATCATCGAATGGTGCCGGGCGTTCCGGCAGCTGTTAAATGGTCTCGTGATAGCAATCATAGCCCTCTGCGATTCTTGTCCTAAATGTGTGACGGTTATCGGCATATACGGCACCTTCGAGCCCATAAATTTCCATATCCTTGCGACCCATTGGCCAATTCCAGGATCCTTGAATCAAGGCTTGTGAGTTGTCGTAAGTCAAAATAATAATCGATTCGTCGTCTACTTTTGGATTGTTCTCTGGCTGTAATTGTTGAGTAATTGCCGTGACACTATTAGGGCGTTTGCCTTCCATCAACCATGTCATGAGATTTGCTCCGTAACAGCCGAAATCAACAATCGCGCCACCACCGTTTTGTATTGGATCTAGCAACCAGTCGAGGAATTCGCTGTTGATGCCCAGTTTTGATGGTCCCTTATGGCCGTCACGGACAATAACCTTGCGTATATCGCCCAAGGTACCATCTTGGAAGGCTTGGTAGGCTTTGTGATTGGTCGGGTACCAGGTTGTCTCATAGTTAGTTAACAAGTGAATGCCGTGTTCTTCGGCTAACGTTTGCATTTGTCTGGCATGATCCATATTGACGGCAAGTGGCTTCTCGACCATCACATGTACACCTCTTGGTGCTGCTTTTTGCACAACCTCAAGATGTTCATAAATACTGCCGAAAGCCGCGACGGCGTCCACTTCTTTTGCCTCAAACAACTGTTCCATTGAGTCGTAAACCTTCGACATCGAATAGCCGTGCTGCTCGGCATATCGTTGGGCTAAATCCTTGTTTTCCTCAACGATTCCTACAATTTCAAATTCGCCACGTTTTTCACTTTCGAAGGCCCAGTGAACATGGGTATGAGTCAAACCTATAATACCCAACTTCATTGTTTCTTCAGCGTTACTTGGGAGGCTGCCAAAAAGCAGCAAGCTAAATAGCGAGATTGAACAGAATAATTTTTTTATAGTGTGCATGTTCCTACCTTTTTTTACCATCATAACGTTTTCAGGTAAGAAAACTAAAGGCTGGAATCAGAAACAAAAAAGCCGACTTAACGTCGGCTTTGCAAATGGTGGGTATAAGAAAATTATTTAAACTTTCTTAAACACCAGACAGGCATTGGTGCCGCCAAAACCGAAGCTGTTGGACATAACCTGATTTAGCTCAGCATTTTCTATGAGTTCACGGACGATAGGGACGCCTACTGCGCCTTCATCCAACGTCTCAATATTGGCTGATGCCGAAATGAAACTGTTCTCCATCATTAGCAGCGAGAAGATAGCTTCATGAACGCCTGCAGCACCCAGGGAGTGGCCGGAAAGTGATTTGGTCGAGGCGATAGGGGGTAGATCATCGCCCAGTACAGCTTGGATACCTTTAAGCTCGGTAATATCACCGGCAGGCGTGCTGGTGCCGTGTGTGTTTATGTAGTCTATGGGTCCTTTAACATCTTCCAGTGCCATCCGCATGCAGCGTTGCGCGCCTTCCCCGGAAGGGGCCACCATATCGTGACCATCAGAGGTGGCTCCGTAGCCAGTTAATTCGGCGTAGATTTTTGCGCCGCGCGCTTTGGCGTGTTCATATTCTTCCAGGACAACACATCCGCCTCCAAGTGAGATAACAAAGCCATCTCGATTAGCATCATAAGGACGTGAGGCTTTATCCGGAGTGTCGTTGTATTTGGAAGAAAGCGCGCCCATGGCATCGAAAGCACCGGCCATATTCCAATGCAGCTCTTCGCCGCCGCCGGCAAAGACAATATCCTGTTTTCCCCATTGAATAAGTTCAGCAGCATTACCAATACAATGTGAGCTGGTCGCACAGGCCGAAGTCATGGAGTAGTTATAGCCCTTGATCTTAAAGGGTGTTGCCAAACAGGCCGATACGGTACTACCCATAATCTGAGTGACTCGATAAGGCCCGGCTCGTTTTACACCCTTGGTGCGGATGATGTCAGCACATTCCAGCTGGCTGGCGCAAGACGTTCCGCCAGAGCCCATGATAATGCCAGTGCGCTCATTGGAAACCTGCGATTCAGTCAGGCCGGAGTCTTTAATGGCCTGATCCATGGAAATGTAGGCAAAGGCAGCTGCATCGCCCATAAAGCGAAGTGCTTTTCGGTCGATAAACTCACTTGGGTCCAGATCGATTTTCCCGCTGACCTGGCTGCGAAAACCCATTTCCGCAAATTCAGGGTTTGCGTGGATTCCAGATGTACCAGATTTCAACGAGTTAACAACGGTTTCTTTGTCGTTGCCGAGGCAGGAAACGATGCCCAAGCCGGTAATTACAACTCTTCTCATAGGGAAATTTTTCCTTAGGATTGTTAGTGCGGCTAAAGCGCTATTCTATATAAATAGGAACTTAATGGCGATCTACTAAAAAAGTCCGACTTTCAAGTTCTGCGCAGTGTAAATGGTTTCACCATCACAAATGAGCTTGCCATCTGCAATGCCCATGACCAAGCCGCGGGCTATGATGCGCGAATAATCTATTTCATAGACAATTTTCTTGGCGGTGGGCATAACCTGCCCTGTGAATTTAACTTCACCAACACCCAGGGCTCGCCCCTTACCGGGATGGCCAATCCAGCCAAGATAAAAACCAACCAACTGCCACATGGCATCGAGACCGAGACAACCGGGCATCACCGGGTCGCCGGGGAAGTGAACATGGAAAAACCATAGGTCTGGATTAATGTCCATTTCGGCAATAACCTGACCTTTACCGTGTGCGCCGCCATCTTTGTTAATTTCAATAATGCGGTCGAGCATCAGCATCTCGCGAACGGGAAGCTGTGGTCTGCCTTCACCGAAAGCCAGCCCAGATTCGTTCTGGCGGATTTCTGTGTCGCTGTAGGCACTTTGTGTGGCAGGCTTTAGTGGAAGTTTTGACATCGGTTGGCCTTGGCTATGCAAAAGGCGGAGATTGTAGACTTGCTGGCGAAATTGTCCAGAAAATACGTAATTTATTCAAAGGGTTGTCGTATTTTTAATTGAGTCAGTGCAGGCGTTATTGTTTTGTAATTTAGTGCGATTTGGTTAAATTGGTCACAAATAGCGTGTAGACTTAACCATAGCTTTTATGCAGATCGTAGCTCCGTCTCAGGAGATCATAGGTTCAAAAAACATTGAGGTATTTTTTATCATGGCAGTTTTAGTTGGCCAACCCGCTCCGGATTTTACCGCAGCAGCAGTTCTAGGTTCTGGGGAAATCGTTGACGCGTATACGCTCAGCGAGAAAATTAAGGGAAAGAAGGCAGTTATTTTCTTTTACCCACTGGATTTTACATTCGTTTGCCCTTCAGAACTTATTGCATTCGATAATCGTTATGAAGAATTTACCAAGCGCGGTGTTGAAGTGATAGGCGTTTCTATCGACTCTCAATTTACCCACAGTGCCTGGCGAAATACTGCCAAAAATGATGGCGGTATTGGTCCGGTTAAATATCCTCTGGTGGCAGATATAAATCACGCAATCTGTAAGGCTTACGATGTTGAGTCCGCTGGCGGTGTTGCTTTCCGAGGCTCATTCCTTATTGACGAAGAGGGATTGGTTCGTCATCAGGTAGTCAATGATTTGCCGCTGGGTAGAAACATTGATGAAATGATTCGCATGGTCGATGCATTAAGCTTCCACCAACAGCACGGTGAAGTATGCCCAGCTGGGTGGCAGGACGGCGATGAAGGCATGCAGGCGACATCTGAAGGTGTTGCTGCTTATCTGGGTAGCCACTCAGACAAGCTTTAATCGAAGCTTTTTCCATAAAAAAGGCCGCACAATGCGGCCTTTTTTATGCCAGGTTTACATTAACTAGAAAGAACAGGCGCAAGGAAATTACCGGTATAAGATTTTTTTACCTTTGCCACTGTTTCAGGCGTGCCTTGAGCGATTATTTCACCACCCTCAGCGCCACCTTCCGGCCCTAAATCAATAATCCAGTCGGCGGTCTTAATGACATCCAGATTGTGTTCGATGACAACCAGTGTGTTGCCGTCGTCACGCAACTGGTGCAAGACATCCAGTAATTGTTTGATGTCATGAAAATGCAGGCCCGTCGTGGGTTCATCCAGAATGTAAAGGGTCGAGCCAGTATTGCGCTTGGCCAATTCTCGTGAGAGTTTGATGCGCTGGGCCTCACCACCTGAAAGGGTAGTTGCCTGCTGTCCAAGGCGAATATAGGACAGGCCGACAGACATCAGGGTTTCCAGCTTGCGTTTGATCGGGGGTACAGCATCAAAGAAAGTGACTGCGTTCTCGACAGTCATTTCCAACACTTGGTGAATGCTTTTACCTTTGTATTTTACTTCCAGGGTTTCCCGGTTATAGCGTTGCCCATGACACTGCTCACAAACCACGTAAACATCGGGCAGGAAGTGCATTTCTACCTTGATTAACCCGTCGCCCTGACAGGCCTCACAGCGGCCTCCTTTCACATTAAAGCTAAATCGCCCTGGCTTGTAACCTCGCGACCGGGCCTCTTCAGTGCCGGCAAAAAGGTCGCGAATATGCGTGAATAGCCCGGTATAGGTAGCCGGGTTTGATCTTGGCGTGCGACCAATTGGGCTTTGATCAATATCCACACAATTGATGAACATATCCAGCCCTTCAATGGAAGCGTGAGGGGCAGCATTTAATGTCGTGGCTTTATTGAGCGCAGTGGCAGCCAGGGGGAACAAGGTGTCATTAATTAACGTGGATTTCCCGGAACCTGATACGCCAGTTACACAGGTCATCAAACCTTTGGGAACGCGCAAATCGACGTTTTTAAGATTGTTGCCTTTGGCGCCCTGAATGATCAGCCAATCCTGTTCATGGGGTGTACGACGATCCTTGGGAACGGCAATTCTTTTACGCCCTGACAGATAATCACCCGTGAGCGAGTCTTTACACTTGGCGATATCGGCAGCCAAACCCTGGCAGATGACTTTCCCGCCATGTACACCTGCACCTGGACCAATGTCGATTACTTGATCTGCCATGCGAATGGCTTCTTCGTCGTGTTCAACAACCAGAACGGTATTTCCCAAATCACGCAGGCGAGTCAAGGTCGCCAGCAGGCGCTCATTGTCACGCTGGTGAAGGCCGATTGAGGGTTCGTCCAGTACATACATAACTCCTACGAGTCCTGCGCCAATTTGGCTTGCTAGACGAATACGCTGGGCTTCACCACCGGAGAGTGTATCGGCGCTGCGATTTAGGTTCAGGTACCCAAGACCAACATCTGCCAGAAATTGCAGTCGCTCGCGGATCTCCTTGAATATTTTGTCGCCGATTTCGGCTTTGGTGCCTTTAAGCTTAAGTTGAGAGTAATAATCTACCGCATCGCGCACGGTGAGATTGGTAATGTCGTGTAAGGGACGCTCATCGACAAAAACGTTGCGAGCTTCCTTGCGCAGGCGGCTTCCGGAGCATGATTCACATTTGCTGGTGGTTAAAAATTTGCTCAGTTCATCGCGAACAGATTGCGACTCGGTTTCTTTAAAGCGGCGATCAAAGTTCTTGAGAATGCCCTCAAACGGGTGGCGACGAACATAGCTATCACCGCGATCGTTGACATAACTGAACTCAATGGATTCTTCACCCGAGCCATGCAAAATAACTCGCTGGCTAGTTTCATCGAGTTGTTCAAATGGCATTTCCATGTCGAAGTTATAGTGATTTGCCAAAGAACAAAGCATGGAAAAATAGTAAAAATTGCGTCGGTCCCAGCCGCGTATGGCACCTTCGGCCAGGCTGGATTCCGGGAACTGGATAATCTTGTTCTCGTCGAAGAACTGTTTGACGCCCAGCCCATCACAAGAAGGGCAGGCACCAGCCGGGTTGTTAAAGGAAAATAGGCGCGGCTCCAGCTCATTGAGGCTGTAATCGCAAATTGGGCACGCAAATTTGGCGGAGAATAGTTTGCTGGAATCCGGGTCATCCATATTGTCAATCAAGACAAGACCCTTGCCCAGGTTTAGCGCCGTCTCAAGTGATTCGGCCAGTCGTTGCTCGATGTCTTCCCGAATACGCAGGCGATCAATGACCACCTCTATTTGGTGATTCTGGTTTTTATTAATCTCGGGCAAATCGTCCAGATCACAGACTTCGCCATCTATTCGCACACGAATATAGCCATCTGTTCGCAACTGACTGAACAAATGATGATGCTCACCCTTGCGATTGCGAACAACCGGAGCAAGGATCTGGATGCGAGTACCCTCATCTATCAGTTTTATCTGGTCCACCATTTCCGTAATGGTTTGTGCCGCCAACGGCGCTTTGTGTTCCGGGCAGCGGGGATCACCGATGCGGGCATAGAGCAAACGCAGATAATCATAAATTTCCGTGACTGTGCCGACGGTGGAGCGCGGGTTATGGGATGTCGATTTTTGCTCGATAGAAATGGCGGGGGACAAGCCTTCAATGCTGTCTACATCAGGCTTTTCCATCATCGAGAGAAACTGTCGCGCATAGGCCGATAGTGATTCGACATAGCGGCGTTGCCCTTCGGCATAAAGCGTATCGAAAGCCAGTGATGACTTGCCAGAGCCGGATAAACCGGTGATAACGACTAATTTGTCTCGCGGAATATTGAGATCAATATTCTTCAGGTTGTGGGTGCGGGCAC
>JAURLY010000084.1 GCA_030830945.1 Gammaproteobacteria bacterium
CAGAATTTCGATCAGGGTAAAGCCGCAATGGCGCCTTCTCTCTTGCATACTCAGTCAGGAAGCGAGAACCGGAAATCACTGGTCTACGTTCCAGCTTCCCCAATCCGCATCTGATCCCTCTCCCCCTTGCTGGTTATCACGGCCAAATGTAAACACTTCAACTTCTTTACCGTGAGTACCGGGGTAGGCATAACGATAGGTTTGATCCCAGGGGTCTACAGGAACATTTTCCAAATAGGGCCCCCGCCAGTTACGGGCGCTGGCTGGCTCTGTCATCAGGGCATCCAGACCATCTGACTGCCCGGGGTAATCAAAATTGTCCAAACGGTAGAGCTTTAGTGCATTTTCGATCGCCCGAATATCCTGGGCCACACGAGTCTCCTCAGCTTGCTGAACCTTGCTAAAGATTGCCGGGCCAACAATGCCCCCCATTAGCGCAATAATCACAATCACCACCATAATTTCAATCAGGGTGAAACCACACTGATTTCTAAGTTGTGCTGTTTTATTCATAAAAGGAAACCTGCTTTTTACTTTCATCATTTAAACCATTTCATTCATTTGCAGTATTGGCAGCATTACCGCAGCAATAATGACCAAAATTACCACACCCATCGTGACGATGAGCACCGGGTTCATCAATTTCAGGAAACTGTCCACCGATGCCTTCAGCCTTGCACTGTAATACTCGGCGACCCTAAGTAACATGGCATGCAGTTCGCTGGATGCCTCACCACTACCTACCATATGCAGCATAAAGCTGGAGGCCGCATTTTCTTCTCGCAAGGCTTGATGCAGGCTACTACCCCGTCGCATTTTTTCGGTGACTTCCTCCATTTGCCAGCGCATGTGTAAATTGGTCATGACCGAGGAAGCGATTTTCAGTGCCGCCAGAGCCGGCACACCACTTTTTAACATCGTGCCCAGACTTCGAGACCAATCGCCATAGTTCGCCATTCGCATCCAGTTACCAATTCCGGGCACCCTTAGCAAAAAACGGTGCCACTTTCGCTTGCGGTCGTCGTTCGACACGTACACAACAAACGCCACGAAAGCCATGAACGCCGCCAGCAAAACGTAAAGCCCATAAGCCAGAGTAAAATCACTCAACACGACTATGATCTTTGTTACCAACGGCAGTTCCGCCCGCGCGCTGACAAATACCCGGGTAATTTTTGGTACAACCCATATCATCATCACAGAGATAGCTACAATGGAAGCCAAAATCAGGGTGATGGGGTACATAAGCCCCCGCCTGAAGGCCTGTCTATTTTCAGCGCCGGTCTCAAGCTCGTCCGCCATGCGCAGCATGACTTCATGCAAGTGACCGGTTTCCTCACCTACCCCCACACCAGCAATTACTGCTTCCGGGAGTTTATAGTCCGACCGACGCATGGCTGCTGAAAAACTTCGACCCTCCATGATTTCCACTCGCCAGTTTTCCACCAACAGGCGCTGCTTGGCACTATCTGCCTGCTCCAGAATTAGCTTGAGAGAGTCTTCCAGTGGCAAACCCGAGTTCACCAAAATCCCCAACTGCCGGAGTATCAGGGCTAGCTCAAAATCACTGACACGATTCAAAAAACCTGGAAATCTTGAGGACCTGTGCGCCTTATCTTTTTTCTTCTCGACACTTTTTATGTCATTTGGGAAAAGGGATTGATCACGAAGAATGCGCCGTACCTGCCGCTCTGTATCGGCCACAATCGAGCCTTTGTGGGACTTTCCGGCTCGGTCAAACGCTGTGTACTGAAAAGTAGGCATGGGAAGGGTTAGACGCTGGTCACCCTCAGAACTTCTTCAAGTGTTGTTACACCATTGCGGACAAGTTCGAAGCCTGCCTGCACCATACTTGGCACTTGCTCTCGAATACACTCATCGAGTTCCAGCTCCCCGGCCTCATCATGGATTAGTCGCTGCATGCGATCATCAATAACCACCAGTTCAAACAATCCCTGGCGACCGTCAAAACCAGTGTGATTGCAGTGGTCGCAGCCATTTGGTGCAAATATTTTATGCGAGGGATCAATCCCCAGTTTATCGCACGCCAACCCATCAGGCGTTACTTCCTGTTTGCAATGCGAACAAAGACGTCGAACCAGCCGCTGAGCCAATACACCCCTTAATGTAGAAGACAACAAAAAGCTGTCCACCCCGAGATCCTGCAAACGTGTAACCGCTCCAGCCGCAGTGTTGGTATGAAGTGTTGATAGCACCAGATGTCCTGTAAGACTCGCCTGGGTCGCAATTTCAGCCGTTTCCTTGTCTCGAATTTCACCAATCAGGATGACATCGGGGTCTTGCCGCAGGATCGCCCGCAACCCACGTGCAAATGTCATTCCAGCTCGCAAATTAATTTGGGTTTGGCTGATACCGGGCAAATCATATTCAACCGGATCTTCGACCGTCATGATGTTGCGTTGTTGTCGGTCCATCTCTTGCAATGCGGCATAAAGCGTCGTGGTCTTACCAGAACCCGTCGGCCCGGTAACCAGGATAATTCCATGAGGACGAGCTATTAACCCGGACATCCGCTGACGGTTTTCCTTGGGCATACCCAGATCATCGACACTCAACTGCCCGGCGTTTTTATCCAATAGTCGAAGAACAACACGCTCGCCATAACTGGTCGGCATTGTGGAGACACGGAGATCGATACTGCGCCCACCGAGCTTGACAGTCATTCGACCATCCTGCGGCAATCGCTTTTCTGCGATATCCAGTTTGGACATCACTTTGATTCTTGAGACGAGCAGTGGAGCTATGTGCACAGATGGGCTGAGCACGGTCTTAAGCAAGCCGTCTAAACGAAAACGCACAGCAGCTGCGGATTCATACAGTTCGATATGAATGTCTGAGGCTTTTTCTTTTAAAGACTCGGCAAGTACTGCGTTTAACAAACGTATAATTGGCGCATCATCATCTTCGAGTAAATCCGCTTCTTCCAGCTCTTCCGCTGCAGACTCCAGATCAACGAAATCTTTAATATCTTCCATAACCGCAGCTGACGAACCGCGCTGCTCGGCATAAAGTTTTCTTAGGGTGTTGACGAATTCTTCCTGATCAACAAGGTGCGTTGTCTTTATTTGTCCAGCCACACGACGAACTTCAGCAAGAGCATTGGACGAGGCATCCGGGCCAACAATCAATTCCCTGCTGCCAGGATTGAAAAGTACCTGTTGATTGCGAGCAAAATCAAACGGCAGTAGGCCGAAGTGATTTTCTATATCTGGTTCACTGACTTCCAGTTCAGGAGACATGGATTCGATTCACTATTTTTCTTGAGATCAACAGTTTAATACAGGCGGTCTGGAAAGATGCCAATACCTGTAAAAGGATACAACTCTGCGCGAATAAAAAGGCATGAGCAGAATGCTACAAAATTATGGCGAAATAGTGACACGCCGACTATGTTTTTTTGTAAAACCCGCCGTGAAGCAAACACACGCAAATACCCGGCATGTTTTTGTGCATCACACAAAAAAGTTCTTGACAACGGGAAATATCATCCCCATTATTAGATTCAGTGCATTGCACAATAAACAAATACTTAATGTGAAGAGGCCAAAAAATGCAAGCGGAACTAATTTCAAGTTTCAGTGATTACAGCAAAACTGCCGTAGTTTCAGCCAAAGAGCTGCTAGCAATCAATTCAAAGCTGATGGGCAAATTGCTCGATAGCCAAATTAACCTGGCCGCTCTGTACGTCGAAAGCAGTGAAAAGCAAATGGGACTCATGGAATCCATGGACAACCCTTCTGAATTTTTGAGCAAGGAAACCTCTCTTTTTGAAGAGTACTCAAACAAATTTGCCGATGTTGCCCAAAAGAGCATGCTGATTGTGAAGGAGTCTTCCGAAGAATATAAATCCTGGGTTGAGAGCGGCTTGAAGGTCGCAGACGAAGCAGTTAAAGATGCTCAGTCTGCTGCTGTCGCTGAAATCAAACCAGTCAAGGCGCAGGCAACAAAAAAACCAGCGGCCAAGAAAGCGGCTGTCAAGAAGGCTGCACCGGTTAAGAAGGTAGCTTCGGCGGCAAAAAAACCAGTCGCCAAGAAAACCGCTGCTAAAAAAGCACCGGCAAAGAAAACTGCCACAAAGTAACGAACCCCTCAGAGCTATTTCAAGACCCCCTCTTTGAAATAACTCTTTTTCTTTAACCCGCAGTCCCCTGCGGGTTTTTTTTGCCCGAAAACTGGCGCTTATATAATTCTGTTGTCGCTTCTAGCTATTTGCCCTACTTTTTTTACTGGCGAATGATTAAACTTGTGCCGCGCCAAACGTCCGCCATTCAGTAGCAGACTCATAGAGCAACCCGGAGCCCACGCGATGTCGTCAATCCCATCAATCTTTAAAGCATTGGATACCGGTACCCTTGCCGGCGTGCGCCACATGCTTAAGGGATTGAATGCCGGTGAAATTGCCCGCCTACTGGAAACATGCCCACCTAAAGAGCGTGAAGTGCTCTGGGGTCTTATCGATTCTGATATCGAGAGTGATGTTCTTCAACGCCTGAGCGAAGAGGTCAGGGACGATATTCTCGGCAAGCTGGACACATCCGAAGTCGCTGCCCTGACAGAAGGCTGGGATGTCGACGATATAGCCGATGTTCTACAAAGCTTGCCAGACAGGGTAACGGCGGAAGTACTCAAGCTGATGAGCAATATGGATCGGCAGCGAGTCGAAACCGTATTGACTTACCCCGAGGACAGTGCCGGCGGCTTGATGAGCACCGACACCATCACGGTCAGGCCAGATTTAACCATCGACGTTGTTCTTCGCTACCTCCGCCGTCATGAAGAAATTCCCGAGATGACAGACAGCCTGTTCGTGGTTACTCGTGACAACCTCTATATCGGCCGACTTCCTCTGAGGGTATTACTGACTGCCAACCCTGATACTCCCGTATATAAGTTGATGCAGCAAGATGAGCACAGTATCGAGGCGGCGACTCCTGACTCTGAAGTCGCGATATTGTTTGAACGGGAAGATTTGGTATCGGCTGCTGTTATAGATTCCGAGCGACGCCTTCTAGGGCGTATCACCATCGATGATGTCGTTGATGTTATTCGCGATGATGCCGATCACTCATTAATGAGCATGGCGGGTTTGGCCGAGGACGAAGACACCTTTATATCCATCGCCCGGGCAGCTCCCCGTCGACTGTTGTGGCTGGGAATTAACCTGATTACGGCGCTTGCGGCCTCGGCAGCAATCGGCCAGTTTCAGGACACTCTGGACAAAGTCATCGCCCTGGCGGTACTAATGCCCATTGTTGCCAGCATGGGTGGCGTTGCAGGCACGCAAACCTTGACCGTGGTGATTCGAGGCATGGCGCTGGGACATATCCAAAAAAACAACCTCAAGTGGCTGGTAAATCGCGAGGTTTTGCTGGGCTCCCTAAATGGAATCATTTGGGCGCTGGTTATCGCAACCGTCGCCGGATTATGGTTCCAAGACCCGACTATCTCGCTCATTATTTCAGCAGCGATGATTATCAATCTTATTGTTGCTTCTCTCGCTGGGGTCCTGCTTCCAATTTCACTGAAATCCCTGCGTATTGATCCCGCGCTTGCTGGAGGTGTCGCACTTACTACGGTCACAGACATTGTGGGCTTTGTGACTTTCCTGGGATTGGCAACGCTTTTTTATTAGGAATTTAAGTCAGGCATGAACGACTTGTATACGGATGAACCAGAAGAAGAACTCGGGCCTTCCAAGTCCCAGAAAAAACGCGAAATGCACGCTGTCCAACAGCTCTGCGATGATTTGGCTCGATTAAATACTGATGTCTGGTCCAGACTTGAGTTGCCCTCTTCTTTGGTAGAAAGTCTTGAAATAGCCGCTCGAATTAAATCCAGCGGTGCGAGAAACAGACAGTTACGACATGCAGCAAAAATACTGGTTGTTGACGAAGGACTCCTGACAGCCGTCAACACATACTTCGAAACACGAAGAAATCAGGCGCGTAATGAGCAAAATAGACACAAACTGGTAGAGCAATGGCGTGATCGATTGCTAGACGAGGAAGACTCATTAAGCCAATTATTTGTCAGCTTTCCAGCCACTGATCGTCAAGAGATATCTACACTGGTCAGAAATGCGCGCAAGGAAAAACGGCTGTCCAAAACACCCGCCCAGCAGCGCAAGTTATTTAAATACTTACGCGACTTTGTGATCGTTTAATCCGTAATGGTTGAGTCAAATACCCTGACGGCAACCACCTCCGGGTCATCCACAGGTCCAGAAACCCGATAGCTCACACTCGACAAGCTATCCAGTTCGTCATCAAAAATCTTGCTGGCCAGCCAGACACCCGCAGCAGCCGGTAAACCACCAACTAACGCCGTTACCCAGGTCATATTTTGCCGGGCGGGCAAGGTCACTACGAGCTTGGCTTGAACCTGCTCCAGATCAAGATCTATCTCACCATCAAACATCAAGCTTCCCGAAGACATCTCAACGGTAACCGGCGTCAGGGTTGTTACCCGATTTTCTTCCAGAACAAAGTCACCCACCAGCCTGTCGAAATAGGTTCCCTCAGCGGTGACATCCTTGAAGTCCAGGCGCAAACGCCTGGTCCAGGCGCCGGCATTAAACAGCCCAATCGCCTTCATCAAGGGGTGTACACTATTATTACTGGTAAAAAATTCTCCTCCAGATGCATCAATACCCATAATTCCGTTTAACTCTGCGTCTGAATACTCAAACGGCGAACCCTGCCAATACAGGCTTGCATAAACCAAACCTTCCGAGCTATTTAGCGATGGTGTCATATCCAGCACTTTAAACAGATCGCCAATATCCCCATATTCAAAGGTGAAGTTCGCTTCAGTGTACTGACCGTAGATGTCTATACCCCAAAAGATTGATGACTGACCTTCCTCCTGGGACAGCATGGCTGAATCCAGTCCACCTTGCAGATTGGATACCCATAAGCCAGTTTCAACAGGCCTCAATTCCCCGCTCCAGTGCCCCCTATCTGTTCCGTCAACTATGATTGACTGAAGATCAAACTGGATTTTCGGGAATTCCCGGGGGTCAACCACATCACTCGTGGAATGCTGCTGGGAATCGGCGTCTATGCTTTCAAGGTATTTGTTTATATCTATATAGTTCAAACCCAATTTTGGCGGAGTCTGCCCGTCCGTAAAATATCGATAGGTACCGCTGGCGTAGGCGGTTTCAAGACCTATATTCCAGGCGTCGTCCTGATAGTTCAGAAGCCCCTTTACTTGACCAAAACCAGATGAACCAATTGACAGATGGCCCACGTCGAAAATGAGTTCCGGGCTTAGCCCCCAAAATAACCCAGCTTCCGGCACTGTGTCCGAACCACTACCGTCCAGCATCTCTATCCAGGGGGTCAATTCCAGCTGTGGAAATCGAACTCGCCCTTTTGCAACACCTGCTTCTGGTTCTGGCAAATCCGCACCGTAAGAAAACCGAACACTTTTTACTTCACCCAAACCAGTTTCAGAGACTGTTTCCAGCTGAACCAAAGTGCTTTCAGCATGATCATTTACGTCTGGAAGTTGCCAGTTTATCTGGGTAAAAATGTCCTGGGTTTTTTCCAGCCTGACAGTTAATGGTGCTGAAAGTCCGGATGGTTTTGCCAATGGTGCCGGCAATTCCGACACTACCTGGGCCATGTCCGATTTAAATTCAAACACATGAGGTTTTTGCGAACGGACATCGGTACTTATCTGCAAATCACCCGTAACGGTAGATTCTCCCTGAACACTTTCAAGTAAACCAAAGCCGAGCCAATCGACAATTGATTTCGCTTCCAAATCTCCTTCACCTGTAATATGAACTACGGAGTTACTGATATCTTCCCTGATTTCAAGGTTCACGGGCGAATCCCAAATAAGCGCATTTAGGGACTCTGAGCGGAGCCCTGCCTGGTCGTAGTAGAGCTGCCCCTCAATATCGGACAAAGACAAATCAAGAGGCGCTATGTTTAACTGGTTACTAGAGAGGGCGACATCTATATCTGTCTGGATTTCCTCACGCTGTATGCTGTCCTTTATTGGTAAAACCAGCGATATCCCAGCACTGATTTCTCCCTGCAAATCCAGGTCGTCCAAGCCTTCGTTCACCTGGTCTCTAAGGTTCGTCGTACGAATCAAATCCAAAGCGCTATTCGCCGGACCCACGGCCTGACTTTGTATCCTGAGTTGCCTGTTAGGCGAGCCACTCTCCCCTTGCAGAGTTGCTGCTGTATTTACCCAAACCTCAGTCGCGCCAAGATCAAGGTCAAGAATCCTTGCCTCTGAGCTGCGGGCATATACGTCTGAATTTGATACCCAAATATCTGCTTCTGCGTCCGTCAGGTTTGGCCACCTTGGGAGGAAATCTAGTTCTGCCTGCTCTGTCCTGATATGCAGTTGCACAGTTCTATGCTGTTCGGTTCCCGGGCGAGTTGAACCGCGGTAAATCATCCTCGCCTGCGGGACTTGTCCCGCAACCAAAGACTGTCCCAACCAATCCTTCAAACTCTGCGGCAAACGAACCGGCAAAAGGCTGGAAGTATGTTCTACGCCCGAATCTGTTAAACCTAAATATAAGGTTAACCCCACACCTGTTGGATGATCCGGGAACATGGGAATGTCTGCAGCAAAGGCGCCTATAACTGAGCCCTGTACCGATATAGCTTCAATAGAATCGGAATAAACATGAACAAAGCGATCCTCTGTATCTATTTCCCAGGCGACAATGCCCTGTATCGCTTGATGTTCCAGCCATTGATCATAGGCCTGTGGATAGAGAATCCTGAAATCGGTTGAATCTATTTCTACCCTGCCGCCAAAATGATCCACGCCCAAACGACCAGATAGATTGCGAACAGCTGGCGCCCGGTTAAAACTATTCATACCGAATGATTTTAGGTCCGCGGTAACCGACCAGTCCTGTGGGTTTTCCGCCGGAACTTCGAGATAAAATCGCTCAATTAAACCCTGCAGTTCGAGTGCAGATAGCTGATCCAAAAGGTTCTCCTGAACAATACCAATCTCAACGGCAGATTCGACCAAGCGTCCCACATCCAAACTGGGAAGTTGCAACCCATAGGAAACGTGCTGATCTGAAATTTTCCTGCTCAGGCGGAGATCAGGCAAGGCAATCTCATCATCACTCTTTCGAATGACCGGGTTAAGCAAATCGGCCTGCAAGCGTTCTTCTGAATAGGCAGCCACCAACGTGGTCTGAGCCTCTACAAGCCCTGAGTCCAACCCAATAATCGAACCCGGTATTTGATCAAAGACTAACTCTCCCTGAATCTGGATTTCTTCGTTGGCAAGTAAAGTCGCCCAGAAATCCGCACTCATGCGAGGGGCAGAAGCTAGCTCGGAATCTGAATCCGGCCAGAATTTTTCTCGAAAAAAATGATACAAACCACTGGCATCCTCTCCAGTGACTTTTAAATAGGCCAGTCCGTCCAGTTGAGAGAATTGGACCGCCGCGCCATTGAGCTCGGCAATAAATCGAAGCTGATTTTCATCACTACCAAAATCTGCTTCCAGACTTAAGCGATGAAATCCCAGGGAATTCACCAGGCTCAGATTATGCATTCTCAAGCTGACACTAGTGCCGTTGAGCGAAGTTATATGGGCCCGCGCATCGCTGACCGAAACCAAACGACTATCAAGCAGCATCTTCTCGATAAAACTGCTGCCCCCAGACCCTGCATCAACGGCAATTCCAGCCACTTGCCAATGCCCCGATGCCAGCTCATGAACCTGCAATTTCAGCCCAATAACCTGAAATCGCGACCAAACCAGGCTCCAATTCTTTAAACTTGAGATAACGTCCGGCTTAACCGACAGCATGGACACGGTGCTTTGGTCGTCAGCCTCACCCAAAACAACATCATTGAGAATTAGATTTGGACCGAGCCCATGCCAGTCTGTATCAACCGAAGAAACCGAAACTGGCACACCCAAAATATCCGATAACTGCGCTACAGCATCGGCTGTCGAATCTTCAATATAGGAAACGAACATTCTGCCCGCAATCAAGAAACCCATGGTCAGAATAATTAAAATCGCCAACAACCATCGGGTGAGGTGGAAGCTGTGCTTAATAATTCGGATCCTTTTCATAATTTACAGACGTTGACTCTCTAACTGGACGCTAAGGTAGAATCAAGCTGGAATGATGTCGTACTGCTCCTGGCCATAGAGCAACTCGACCTGAAGCTGGATTGGGTGACCGATAAACGTTTCCAGCTCAGCAACATTGTCTGACTCCTCATCGAGCAAACGATCAATCACTGGCTGCGAAGCCAGTACAAGTATTTTTTCACATTCAAACTGGCGACTTTCACGCGTGATTTCCCGAAAAATTTCCAGACAGATTGTTTCAGCTGATTTGAGTTGCCCACGGCCCTGACAGTGCGGACATGGTTCACAAAGGGACTGCCCCAGACTTTCGCGGATGCGCTTACGCGTCATTTCGATCAGTCCCAAATCAGAAACTGCTGTTAGCGAAGTTCGGGCTCTATCTTTCTCCAGGGCTTTCTCAAATGTTCGCTGAACCTGGCGACGATGCTCAGGTTCAACCATATCAATGAAATCGACGATAATAATGCCGCCCAGATTGCGTAAGCGAAGCTGCCTCGCCAGAGAAGAGGCAGCCTCAAGATTGGTTTTAAAAATGGTTTCTTCCAGTTTTCGAGTTCCCACATAGGTGCCGGTATTCACATCTACCGTGGTCATGGCTTCTGTTTGTTCGATAATTAGATAACCTCCGGACTTGAGGTCGACGCGCTTGTGCAACGCTTTTTCTATTTCATCTTCAACGCTATACAGATCAAAAAGTGGACGCTGGCCTTGATATAAAAAAACCCTGTTACTTAATTCGGGGGAGTAGCGATTGGTAAATTCGATGATCTTTTCGTAGGTCTCGCGTGAATCAATGCGAATTTTTTCCAGGTTCGGATGAGACATATCCCTGAGAGACCGCAATGCCAGACTCATATCCCGATAAACCAGGGACGGCACTTTTTTCTCTGTCAAATCGGCCGTTCGGTCAATCCAGAGTTTCTGCAAAAAAAGCATGTCCGACAGCAGTTCATCGCGGCTTGCACCCTCTGCGATAGTGCGAACAATGTAGCCGCCACTGGACACCTGCTCATCATTGCTGCAAATGTCCGTCACAATATCGCGAAGCCTCTGTCGCTCTTCTTCAGACTCTATTCTCTGGGAAACTCCGATATGCGAGTTGTTTGGCATGTACACAAGGTAACGAGAGCTGAGAGATAAATGCGTAGTAAGTCTGGCGCCTTTCGTCCCCATTGGTGCCTTGACCACTTGAACAAGTAATGTTTTTCCCTCGTGAACCCTGGTATGTATGTCTAGTTCAGCATCGTCGATTAACTCCATTCCCTCGCCGTCGAGCTGCGGAATGTCTGACGCATGCAAGAATCCAGCGCGATCAAGGCCTATGTCTACAAAGGCCGCCTGCATGCCAGGCAATACACGATTGACCTTTCCCCTGTAGACATTACCCACAATACTGGAACTGCGTTGACGCTCTATCTGAACTTCTTGCAGCACACCGTTTTCCACCAGTGCAACACGGGTCTCATTGGGGGTTACATTAATTAGTAATTCTTCGCTCATAAATCTGAAAAACCCTGGCACCCATATTTTGAGAAATGGTAAAAATGAATCTGCCCCCTGTGGAGAAGAGGGATTTTTATTCTTTGTTGTTGGTCAGTATGCCAAAGTTAGAAAGAATTTCCGCAGTTTCAAACAGCGGCAATCCCATAACACCGGTATAACTCCCATCGATCCTGCGGACAAAACGGGCACCCAATCCCTGAATCCCATATCCTCCGGCTTTATCTGGCGGCTCACCGGTATGCCAATACCAATCAATATCGCTATCCGTTAGCCCGCAAAAATAAACATGGGTTTCACTCAGGACAGACTTTGTTTCCGTATCCGATTTAACAACTACCGAAGTAAGCACTTGATGCTGACGACCAGATAGCGATTGCATCATGGTTCTAAAATCGTCATAGCCAGATGGTTTGCCAAGGATTTTGTTATCAATGACAACCGTAGTATCTGATGACAAAATTAGACGATCTGGTTTGCCCCATTTTGCCCAGGCCGCTTCTGCCTTCTCATGAGCCATACGCGTCACGTACTCTTTTGGCAATTCTGACTCATATGGGGTCTCGTCAATCGCAACTGTCTTCTGTTGAAAGCGAATCTCGAGTTGTTGAAGAAGTTCTTTGCGGCGAGGCGAAGCAGACGCCAGTATCAGTTTCAGAGTCAACTGAGGCCTGCCCTGGCTGATGGCCGCTTTCGCGTCATGCGCATTGCAATAAACATTACAGGCACCCAAAACAAGCTGGTAACCAATACGGAAAGGAGTGAATTCAGCGTTGGAATCTGACCAAAACCCAGGGCAACAACCCAACTGTGAATAAATTTAACCAACATGAGGCCTATAAAAATCGCCAGTAACTGGTTGGGTAAAGCCTGCATCCGGATCCGGTCGCGGACTGACTGGGCAACATAAGCAAGTGCCACCAAACCTATAGCGTGCTGCCCGATAGGTGCCAGAGACACCACATCCTGGGCAAGGCCAATGGCAAACGCCAAAGCAAGTGGCATACCCTGTGGCCGATATATTGAAAATAATGCCACCAGCAACGCCAGCATATCGATGCGAATATATCCAAAACCTGGTATTTGAGTAATATAGAAAAGCAGACAGATAGGCAACAGGCCTATCCAATCAGAAAGACGGAGCTGAATCTCCTGCATCCCCGTAACCTATTCCTCGGCCGATATTGATTCAGCAGAGTTCCCGCTTTCTTCTGCATCTGAAGCAATTTCAGGAGATCTGGCAGAAGAATTAATTTGCTGCCGCTCACTAAAAACCAGTAGTAATTGGTTGCTGGTTTGCAGGCCAGCAGAGGGTTCGACAATTACCTGCAGGAAAGGCGAGGAACTATCCACCTCAACAGAAACAACCGTGCCTAAGGGGTAACCGCGGGGGAATTTTTCGGCTAGGCCAGAGCTCACCAATTCATCACCGACCTGGATATCCATAGTGGGGGCGACATTGCGCAAGCGCAGCTCATTGTAGTCCCCTGTTCCTGCCGCAATTGCACGTGCTGAGGATCGCAGCACCTCAACCGGAATCGCATGCTCCCGGTCGGAGATCAGGATAATTTCGCTGTTTTCTTCACCTACAATGCGGACCTGACCAAACACACCACCAGCATCAATTACCGGTTGACCTTCTTGCACATTATCCAGTCGTCCTCGATCGATAATCAGCCGATGAGTTTCAGTATCCGGGGGTGTACCTACCAACTCGGCAATCAATACCCTTTCTTCCACCAGCTCTGATGCACCAAGGAGCTGTCGCATTCGAACGTTTTCAGCTTTGAGGGACGCCAACTGCAGTGAGTGACGCTGCAAGATCAAATTTTCATCTTCCAATCGCTCACGCTCTGCCAGCAATTCTTCCCTGGTCATCAGGGTCTCTTCACCCCAATCACTCAGATTCGAGGCAACATCGGTGATGTGATAGATAGGGGATACCAGATCGACAAAGACCGCCTTGGCCGGCTGCAGAACATTGGTAAAGGTGCTGAGAAAAATCAGCACCAACCCAATCAGAATAAAGAGAATTAGACCGCTAAAGGAAACGGGGCCACGACGGAATATATGCTTTTGGCTCGCCATGGGTTAGTTCCTGTGTTTGCGGCCGGAAAGCACAGAATAGGAACTTAGTAAGACAGCAATTCCAGCTGTCGACGATCGAGCATCTCCAAAACCTTGCCGCCACCGCGAGCTACGCAGGTCAAAGGATCTTCTGCAACAATCACGGGCAATCCAGTCTCATGCGTAAGCAACCGATCGATATCTCGCAACAACGCACCGCCACCCGTTAGAACAATTCCACGCTCAGCAATATCGGAGGCCAGCTCCGGGGGAGATTGCTCCAATGCACGCTTAACTGCCTGGACAATCGTCGCCAACGGCTCCTGAAGCGCTTCAAGTACCTCATCGTTACTTAGGGTAAAACTCTTTGGCACACCCTCAGCCAGGTTTCGACCGCGAACATCAATTTCCCTAACTTCACTTCCGGCAAACGCGGTACCAATTTCATGTTTGATACGTTCTGCAGTTGCATCACCAATGACGCTGCCATACTTGCGGCGTACATAACTGGTGATGGCCTCATCAAAGCGGTCACCACCAATTCGCACCGAGTCTGAATACACCGTACCGCTTAAAGACAAAATTGCTATCTCTGAGGTACCGCCACCAATATCGACAACCATGGAACCACTGGCTTCCTCGACAGGCAGCCCGGCGCCAATTGCAGCAGCCATTGGCTCATCGATCAAATGTACGACACGCGCCCCGGCACTTAGCACGGACTCACGAATAGCTCGTTTCTCAACTTCAGTGGCCTGACATGGCACACAAACCAATACGCGCGGACTTGGCGTGAACCACTTGGACTGATGCACTTTTCGAATAAAGTGCTGTAACATTTTCTCAGTCACCTGGAAGTCGGCAATCACACCATCTTTCAATGGACGAATGGCAACAATATTGCCCGGGGTACGGCCAAGCATGCGTTTGGCATCAATGCCCACGGCCTCGACAACTTTCTGTCCATGGGAATTTCTTATAGCCACAACCGAGGGCTCATTGAGCACAATCTCGCGATCGCGCATATAAATCAGGGTGTTCGCTGTTCCAAGATCAATGGAAAGATCGTTTGAGAAGAGTCCACTAAGGGTTTTCCACATCGTGTCGGGTCCAAATATAGGCAGGGTTCTGTTAAGCGTGCGAATGTACCAACCGCGGGGATTCAGGGCAAGCCGTAAATATGGTAACTTAGCGCCCGCTTAACGCCGAGCTGGAATTTTTCGCTCGCCGTCACAATCATTTTGACAACTACAATACATTTTCGGAAGACCATCATGTCCCTTGAACGTACTGATATTGAAAAGCTGGCACTGCTTGCCCGCATAAATATTTCCGACAGCGAAAGCCAACAGGTTACGGAAAGAATCGGTGCCGTTCTCAATCTGGTAGACCAGCTTCAGGCACAGGATACAGAGGGTGTCGAGCCCATGGCGCACCCCATGGACGCTACCCAAATACTACGTGCCGATGAAGTGACTGAGTCCAATGACCGCGAAAACCTGATGAGTAATGCCCCTGCCACGGAAGAGGGCTTGTTCCTTGTACCAAAAGTCATCGAATAACCGGGCGACTATATCTAGATCCGCTATCAATCGAATTAGAGAAATTTCCAAAGCATGCATAACCTGTCTGTCGCTCAAATCTCCCAAGGGCTAAGCAAGGGAGAGTTTTCCAGTGTTGAGATTACCCAACACTTTCTTGATCGAATCCATCAACTGGATTCCAGCATCAATGCCTACATCACCAAACTGGATGAGTCAGCATTGGCTGCAGCCCAACAAGCAGATAAGCAAATAGCTGCAGGGCAAGCCAACCCCCTGACCGGCATTCCCTTTGCCCACAAAGATATTTTTTGTGCCCAGGGCGTAAAAACAACCTGCGGATCACGCATGCTGGAAAACTTCATCTCTCCCTATGATGCGACGGTGGTTGCCAATCTGAAACAGGCGGGAGCTATTTGCTTGGGTAAAACCAATATGGACGAGTTCGCCATGGGTTCGTCTACCGAAACCAGTTACTTTGGCAAGACCATGAATCCATGGGATTTGGAAACCGTTCCCGGTGGCTCTTCAGGCGGTTCAGCGGCAGCAGTCGCAGCCAGACTTGCCCCAATCGCTACGGCGACAGATACCGGCGGTTCTATTCGACAGCCCGCATCACTCTGCGGTATCACAGGACTCAAGCCCACCTATGGCCGCGTATCACGCTGGGGCATGATCGCCTTTGCCTCCAGCATGGACCAGGCCGGCCCCATGGGCAAATCGGCCGAAGATTGCGCCCTCTTACTTCAGGCCATGGCCAGTTTTGACAGCAAGGATTCCACCAGTATTGATCATCTGGTTCCTGATTACAGTGCCAACCTGAATGCACCGCTTGAAGGGCTGCGTGTCGGTGTGCCCAAAGAATTTTTTGAACAGGGATTAGATCCACAGATCGCAGCACAGGTGCATAATGCCCTGGCGGAATACGAAAAGCTTGGCGCTACATTGATCGATATTGAACTACCCAATTCCAAGTTGGCGGTTCCGACATACTATGTTCTTGCACCAGCTGAAGCTTCGGCGAACCTCTCCCGTTTTGATGGCGTTCGTTATGGTCATCGCTGCGAAAACCCCAGCGATTTGATGGATATGTACTGTCGATCAAGGGAAGAAGGTTTCGGAGAAGAAGTTAAGCGCCGGATCATGATAGGCACCTACGTCCTCTCAGCAGGGTATTACGACGCCTATTTCCGCAAAGCACAGCAGGTACGTCGCTTGATTAAAAACGATTTTGACCGGGCGTTTGAGAAGGTCGATATCATCGCTGGCCCAACCTGCCCTTCTACAGCATTTAAATTTGGCGCCAAGACTGACAACCCGGTAGAAATGTATCTGGAAGACATTTACACCATATCAGTAAATCTGGCAGGGCTTCCCGGCATGTCTCTGCCCTGTGGGCAAATAGATGTTATGCCCGTCGGTTTGCAGCTCATCGGCAAACATTTTGATGAATCACTGATCTTAAACGCGGCACACATGTTCCAGCAGGCAACAGATTGGCACACTCTGGCACCGGCATTCGCTGACAATACCTCGGAAGCAAATGGAGGTGCGTCATGAGCTGGGAAACAGTGATCGGGCTGGAGATTCACGTTCAGCTGAAGACCAAATCCAAGATTTTTTCCGGTTCTGCTGTCGACTTTGGCCAGGATCCCAACACTAATGCCAGTGCCATTGATCTGGCCATGCCGGGTACTTTGCCCGTGGTCAATGCGGAAGCTATGAGAATGGCCACCAGATTTGGATTGGCTATAGATGCGACAATTAATCAGAAGTCTGTTTTTGAACGCAAAAATTATTTCTACCCCGACCTCCCGAAAGGCTACCAGACAACCCAGCTGGCAGAACCAATTGTGGGGCCAGGCATTGTGACCATTCAGCTGGAAAACGGCACCAGCAAAGATGTCCGCATACACCACGCCCATCTGGAAGAAGACGCAGGAAAATCCCTGCATGAAGACTTTCACGGCATGAGCGGTATTGACCTGAACCGGGCCGGCACTCCCTTGATCGAGATCGTTTCCGAACCTGACATGCGCACGCCGGAAGAAGCCATTGCCTTCCTCAGGCAAATTCACGCCATCATTACCTATCTGGACATCTCCGACGGTGAAATGTCCCAGGGCTCAATGCGCTGTGACGCCAATGTCTCGGTTCGCCCGATGGGACAGGAAGAGCTGGGGACTCGAACAGAGCTAAAGAACATTAATTCATTCCGGTTTGTGGAACGTGCCATTAATGTCGAGGTGGAACGCCAGATAGACCTAATAGAAGATGGTGGCAAAGTTGTTCAGGAAACCCGCCTGTACGATGCCGATAAAAATGAGACGCGCAGTATGCGTAGCAAGGAAGTGGCCAATGACTATCGCTATTTCCCCTGCCCGGATTTGCTACCAGTGGTTCTCAGCGACGAATTTGTCCAGGCAGAGCGCGAATCCCTGCCAGAGTTGCCCGTCGCTAAACAGGCACGCTTTGTAAACGAGCATGGCCTGTCAGCCTACGATGCCAGTGTACTGACCCAGAACAGAGAGACAGCCGACTATTTTGAAACCGCGGCCAAAACCTGTGGCGACAGCAAGCTGGCGGCAAACTGGGTTACCGTCGAACTGGCAGCACTTCTGAACAAGAATGATCTGGGAATTTCTGACTGCCCAATTAGTGCTGAAAACCTCGGCCAGATGATCCAGCGGATTAAAGACGGCAGCATTTCAGGCAAGATTGCCAAAACTGTATTTGAAGCCATGTGGAACGGCGAAGGTTCAGCCGATGAAATTATTGAAGCCAAAGGTCTAAAACAGGTATCTGACTCAGGCGCCATCGAGGCCATGGTTGACGAAGTACTGGCAGCCAACTCGCAGCAAGTTGATAACTACCGCAACGCCGCCCCGGACAAACAGCCCAAGATGCTCGGTTTTTTTGTTGGGCAGGTTATGAAAATCTCCAAAGGCCAGGCGAACCCCGGCGAAGTAAACAGAATTTTGAAGGAAAAACTCTAATGGTTCTTAAGAAAGACAAACAAAAAGTTCTCGGCGAAGTGTTCGATGACGAACGTATCAAAACCTTTTTAATCGACAGCGCGCCAGTCGGGGTGAGTGTTGATTTTCATTGTCTGGAACGCGCCTATCGAGGCATGAAAGCCGAAAACTTTGAAACCTTCGTTAAATTTTTCGTCGAAGATGGACGCGATCTTAATGCGACCAATACAGACGGCCGCACGTTACTAAGCTTGGTAAAAGAGCACGAAAGCTTTGCTGAATACGCTGAAATTCTGGAATCAGCTGGCGCTAGTTAAACATTACCATTTTTCTTTTAATTTGACATTTATCAAAATCGGGGACTAGTCTCAGGAAACGTTCATAACAGGCACCCCGTACGTATGCGCTTACCCCTGTTCGTTTCAGCCAGTATTTTTTTTGCGCTACTGCAATCCTGTGGTGGCAGTGGAGGTGGACAACCCGCTTCCAACTCAAATCAAAATCCCGAGCCTTCCGATCCTCCCAACCCACTGGGCGGAATTTGGGTAAGTGAAGATAATTCGGTCAGCTTCCTTATGACCGAAACTGGCCGTTTTATGACGCAGCTTTTTCTGGATCAAAGCTTGGCAGGAATTGGCACTGGTTCAGGCCAAATCGATGTTTCAGACAGCGATGATATCAATACCCAGTTCACTATATCTGGCATCGTAATGAGACCCGGCGAATCTGATCCGTTACCCACAAAGGATGATGCCTTCTCTCCCCATCAATGCAGCACAACGGCCCCAAAAACGGTGACGCCCAGTCTCTGGCCGTCATGGAAATTGATTACTTAGGCATCATGAATGGCAGGTTTCAGTTTTCTACCTGGGATTGTGGAATGGCAGGCGCAATAACGCCCATAGATCCCCCTACAACCTTCACCACAAAGCATTCGAGAATGTTAGTTGCGCCAGCCCAAACATGTCTTTTGAACATACCAGATGGAAAGGTCTTTTTTCTGTCTTCCGGCGAAACCGAAGCACAAGAGATATTTTTATTGGCACAAAGCCAGCCACTTACTGGCGACCTGGTCCGTGAAATTTCCTACACCCTCCCTCGACTCTGAAAAACGTCGGACTAAGTCAAAGATCTCAAATCAGGCTTTGTCACCTTACCCATAGCGTTTCGCGGCAATGCATCAACAATTCTGAGGGCTTTGGGAATCTTATAGGAAGACATTTTTCCGGTACACCATTTTTTTAGTTGGTCGTACTCCAACGATGTGCCCTCTTTTAATGCGATTATTGCCATGACAGACTCACCCCAGGTATCATCCTCGATACCAATCACGGCAACTTCGCTGACGGACTCATGAGTTAACAGTACACCCTCAATTTCCAACGCTGATAGTTTATAGCCACCAGACTTGATGATATCGACAGACGAACGCCCCATGATCCGGTAATAGCCATCTTCAACAACACCTACATCCCCGGTACAGAACCAACCATCCTTGAAACTTTCCTCGGTTGCCTTGGGATTATTCCAGTACTCCAGAAATACATTGTCCCCACGAACACGGATTTCCCCTGAAAGGCCTTCCTCCAAAACCTGTGAATCATCTTCATCAAACAATTGAACATCCACACCGGAAAGAGGCTGCCCGACATACCCTGCCCGCCTTTCGCCCCGGTAGGGATTGGAAATACCCATACCTATTTCAGTCATGCCATAACGTTCCAGCAAAACCTGACCAGTCAATTCTTGCCACTGATCAAACAACTTTACGGGACAAGCTGCCGAGCCGGAAATCATTAACCGCATGGAGGCAAAACCATCACAGATTTTTCTCACCCTATCTTGCTCAATACTGTCGAAATACTGGATAAGCTTCACGTAGATGGTTGGCACTGCCATGAACACATTAAAGGTGCCAGCGATGATCTCATCCGTAATTCGGGGAACATCAAATTTGGTATACAGATGCACAGTGGCACCGGCCCAAAGCCCACAGCTCAGGATATTAATAATTCCATGGATATGATGTAGAGGTAAAAACAG
>JAURLY010000085.1 GCA_030830945.1 Gammaproteobacteria bacterium
AGCTTCTTTCCGTTACACTAACCGCTCGCGGAGAGTCTGCGGGAGAGCCTATCCCCATGTGTGGTGTTCCCCATCACGCGGCAGAAAATTACCTCGCACGGCTTATCAAAATGGGAGAATCGGTCGCCATTGCTGAGCAAATAGGCGACCCTGCCACTAGCAAAGGCCCCGTAGACCGCAAAGTAACCCGAATTGTTACTCCAGGCACTGTCAGCGATGAAGCCTTAATGGATGAAAACCGGGAGAACTTGCTTGTCTGTCTCTACGAGACAGAAGATAGTTGCGCACTGGCCAGCCTTGATGTTGCCGGCGGTCGCTTTATCGCCAACCAACTGGACGATCTTGATCAGGCAACGGCTGAAATTCACCGTTTACATCCTGCTGAACTTTTAGTCAGCGAGCAATCCGATATTGCCAGCCAACTGAGTTCAAACCTTTGTATTCGCCAAAGACCAGTTTGGGAATTCGACACACAAACGTGCTTGAGTAGTTTGTGCAAACAATTCCAGATAAAGGACATGAGCGGTTTTGGCTTCTCCGATGATGATCCAGCCTTGATCGCTGCCGGGGTGTTGCTAAATTATGCAACCGATACCCAGCGCAGCGCCCTGCCCCACATTGTTTCCCTCAAAGCTGAAGCCAGCGACAAGCGTGTGGCTTTGGATGCCGCTACGCTAAAGAATCTGGAAATAGACCTAAATCTATCCGGCGGCGAAGAAAATACACTTTTTAGCAGTCTGAACAAATGTAAAACGGCGATGGGAAGCCGCATGCTGCGGCGCTGGCTAAAACAACCTCTGCGGGACATCGATATACTCAGCCAACGACAACAGGCTATTACCAACCTTGTAGAGACCTTCGATTTTGACTCTATTAGAGATCACCTGAAGAAAATTGGTGATCTCGAACGCATTCTTGCTCGCGTTGCACTGCGGTCGGCCAGACCAAGGGACTTAAGCCGACTTGGGTCGTCACTGGGCGAATTGCCCGCACTCCAGGCACAGGCTAAAAGCCTAACCGCCCAGCATCTCAAGGCCCTGCATACCGATATAAGTGAGTTTCCTGAAATATATTCTTTACTAACCAACGCCATTGAAGAAAACCCACCCATGCTGATTCGTGATGGCGGTGTGATCAGAATCGGGTTCAATGAAGAACTGGATGACCTTAGGGCGATAAGCAGCAGAGCCGGTGATTATCTGATCGAACTGGAAAAACGCGAACGCGAAGCCACAGGGCTCAGCACATTAAAGGTGGGCTACAACCGCGTTCATGGTTATTACATTGAAATCAGCAAGGCGCAATCACCTAAAGCACCCGTCGAGTACCTGCGCCGACAGACCCTGAAAAATGCTGAACGTTTTATCACCCCGGAATTGAAAGAGTTTGAAGACAAGGCGCTTTCAGCCAAATCCCGCGCACTTACGCTGGAAAAATCTCTCTATGAAGAGTTACTGGAAACCCTGAACCAGGATCTTCAAAAACTCCTGAATTGTGCCAACGCCCTTAGTGAACTCGATGTGCTATGCAATCTCTCATTGGTTGCCAGAGAACAGGGCTATATTCAGCCCAAACTGGTCGACCAACCCCTGTTTGATATTGTGGCCAGTCGGCACCCGGTGGTTGAACAGGTTATGGATAACGATTTTATTCCCAACGACCTGCAACTAAATGACCAACGCCGCATGCTCATCATTACCGGGCCGAATATGGGCGGCAAGTCTACTTACATGCGTCAGGTTGCCCTGATTACCTTGCTGGCCCATATCGGCAGCTTTGTGCCGGCAAAGCGGGCAGAAATAGGGCTGGTTGACCGTATCTTCACCCGAATTGGCTCCTCCGACGATCTGGCAGGGGGACGCTCCACCTTCATGGTTGAAATGACTGAAACCGCAAATATCCTTAACAACGCCACAGATCGAAGTCTTGTGTTGATGGATGAAGTAGGCCGAGGTACCAGCACCTTTGACGGGTTATCGCTAGCACTGGCAAGCGCGCATTACCTGGCAAGTAAAAGCCGTGCATTAACACTATTCGCCACCCACTATTTCGAACTAACCGCCCTGCCATCAACTCTTTCTGAAGTGGTTAATGTTCACCTTTCTGCAACAGAACATAACGACAACATTGTCTTTTTACACAAGGTAGAGGAAGGCCCCGCTAGTCAAAGCTATGGAATTCAGGTAGCTCGACTTGCCGGTGTGCCCGATAAGGTTCTCCGATACGCGCAAAAGGAGCTGGAGATATTAGAGGCTGGCGCCCATCAGTTGATTTCCAATAACCCCACTGAACATAAGCAAAACGCTAGCGATTCACTTCAGCCGGATATGTTCGCCAAAGTGGAATCTCCGGCACTAAAGAAGCTAAGAGAACTAAAGCCGGACGAACTTAGCCCAAGAGAAGCGCTGGATTTGCTTTACGAGTTGAGGAAACTCGACGGAAATTAATTGAACGCTCTGGCAACCTGACGTGCGCCAAACTTTGTTATACAATCGCGCGCCTAAATTTTGACCACCATCCCCCGGCCTGAAGGCCGGTGCAAAAAGATCGCGGAGAACCTTTCACATGACCTTTGTTGTAGGTGAAAACTGCATACGCTGCAAATACACTGACTGTGTTGAAGTATGTCCTGTAGATTGCTTCTACGAGGGCCCAAATTTTCTTGTTATTCACCCGGACGAATGCATTGATTGCGCTCTCTGCGAACCAGAATGTCCTGCCCAGGCAATCTATTCCGAAGACGAAGTCCCCGAAGGACAGGAAGTTTATATAGAGCTCAATGCTGAACTGGCCGATGTGTGGCCGAATATCACTCTGAAGAAAGATCCATTGCCGGATGCGGATGATTGGGATGGTGTTGAAGGA
>JAURLY010000086.1 GCA_030830945.1 Gammaproteobacteria bacterium
ATGAATGAATTCCTGGGGCTGGCTTATTTTGCCGAGGTTCCGGCTGTTCTGATTGATGTTCAGCGAGCTGGGCCGTCGACAGGTATGCCGACCAAAACGCAACAGTCAGACGTATTGCTTGCCGCTTATGCCTCTCATGGCGATACCAAACATTTGCTGCTATTCCCTTCCAGTCCAAAAGAATGTTTCGATCAAACAGCGCAGGCGTTGGATCTCGCCGAGCGTGTACAGACCCCCGTTATACTTCTGACGGACTTGGATCTAGGCATGAATGACTGGATGTCAGACCCCTTTGAATGGGATGACGCCAGAACTTATGACCGTGGAAAGGTATTAACGGCGGAAGATCTGGACGCCATGACCGAAGCAGGAGAGCGATTTGGTCGTTACCTTGATAAAGATGGCGATGGAATTACTTACCGAACCTTGCCGGGAACGCATCCTGACAAAGGGGCTTACTTTACTCGTGGGACGTCACGCGATGAATATGCTGTTTATACAGAAGACGGCGATAAGTACGTGGAAAATATGGAGCGCCTGGAGCGCAAGTTCAAGACAGCCCTTAAGTACATGCCTGAGCCGGTCGTTAGTGAATGCGACGGTGGTAGTAAAGTAGGTGTAATTCACTACGGTACCACTGAGCCTTCCATGCGCGAAGCCATTGAGATGCTTGCGGAAGAAGATCGACATTTGGACGATTTGCGTCTGCGCTGTTTCCCGTTTCATGACTCGGTGCTTGAGTTTATTGATTCACACGATCAGATTTTTGTGGTCGAGCAAAACCGGGATGCCCAAATGCGAACCTTGCTGGTTAATGAGCTGGAAATTGATCCTGCTCGTTTAATTGCCATCACGCACTATGACGGTACTCCAATTAATGCAAACAAGATTGCTGAGGCGATTCGTGATCAGCTTGTCGATGCAGATATCACTCCGATCAGGAGCGCAAAAAAATGAGTTTTTACAAGCCCAGTTTTAGACACCCTAAAGCCCCAGAAAACCGCATAGGGCTTACCGAATCAGCCTATGAAGGTGCAATTTCTACGCTCTGTGCAGGATGCGGGCATGACTCCATCAGTGCGGCAATTGTAAGAGCTTGCTGGGAAAGTGCTATTGCTCCTCACCGGGTTGCCAAACTTTCTGGCATTGGTTGTTCCTCAAAATCCCCTACCTATTTTTTAAACCAGGCACACGGGTTTAATACAGTGCATGGTCGAATGCCTTCGGTTATGACCGGGGCGCATGCTGCAAACAGAAGCCTTTACTATATCGGTGTTTCTGGCGATGGCGATACAGCTTCTATTGGTATGGGGCAGTTCGCGCATATTATTCGTCGCAACCTAAATATGATGTATCTCGTTGAAAACAACGGTTGCTATGGCTTGACCAAAGGTCAGGACTCGGCAACAACGGACGAGGGCGCGGTGAACAAGAAAGGCGTGGAAAACCACTTTGAATCAATCGATCTGGTTGGCCTGGGTCTGCAATTGGGCGCGACTTTTGTTGCGCGAAGCTTTTCTGGCGACAAGTCGCAACTGGTTCCCTTGATCAAAGCCGCTATGGCGCATAAGGGGTTCGCGTTGATTGATGTGATTTCCCCCTGTGTGACCTTTAATAACCACAAGGGTTCGACCAAATCCTATGATTATGTCCGGGAGCATCAGGCTTCTGGCGTTGTTATGGATTACGTTCCCATGGCTGACGAGATTACTATTGACTATGATCCGGGCTCAACAGAAGAAGTGACGCTCCATGATGGGTCAGTCATTCACTTGCACAAAGCTGAAAGCGAATATGACGCGCACGATCGTGAAGCGGCCATCAATACGTTGCAGCGATACAAAACTGAAGGCAAGATACTCACTGGTCTGATTTATCTGGATCCACAAGCTCCTGACTTTCATGAAATGATGGGCTCATCGGCAACTCCATTTAATCAGCTCAATGAAGATGCTCTTTGCCCCGGAAGCTCGGCTTTGGCGAGAATTAACGCTGCTCTGAGTTAAAAAGCACTTTTATGGTGCAATAATGCCCAGGTCTGCTTTTGTGCACAAATGTTGTGCAAATTGGCTCGTGGGCATTTAGTTCCTGTGCATCCTCATACATAAAATGCATTAGGTGCACGACTACTTGAAGGCACCAAACTGTCTAATTTCGGGGGAAATGCAGTCTTTTTGGCGCAGAAATTAGTGGAAGAGCTGTTTTTGTTCGACTATTTGCCAAAGTTGGAACAGTATTTGCATTGATACAAATTCCACGGGAAAAGGCTGCGGCCTAAAAATATTTATACAAGAACCAAATACTGGAGATTGATTAGATCATGAAAAGCAAGTTGGAATATATCTGGCTCGACGGCTACAAGCCAACCCAGAGCCTGCGTAGTAAAACCATGGTTCGCAAGGACTTTGGCGGAACACTCGAAGAGTGCCCGAACTGGGTATTCGATGGCAGCTCAACCGAGCAAGCCGAAGGCAGCTCGTCTGATTGTATTTTGAAGCCTGTGGCTATTATCCCAGACCCGGATCGTAAAAATGGTTATCTGGTGATGACCGAAGTTATGAATCCAGATGGTACGCCTCACCCATCCAATGGTCGTGCCACCATTGATGACGATGATGACGACTTTTGGTTTGGTTGGGAGCAAGAATACTTCCTGTGGGACCCTCAAACCAATCTGCCTCCCGGCTTTCCCCAAGGTGGTTACCCACCTCCGCAAGGCCCATACTACTGTTCAGTTGGCGCCAAGAACGCTTTCTGTCGTGACCTGGTTGAAGAGCATTTGGACCTATGTCTGGAAGCTGGCCTGAATGTTGAGGGTATCAATGCCGAAGTAGCTGCAGGGCAATGGGAATTCCAAGTTTTTGCCAAGAGCCCATATGGTGCCGGTGACCAAGTCTGGCTTGCACGTTATCTTCTGGAGCGCACAGCTGAGAAATACGGCTTGGCGATTGAGTATCATCCAAAACCACTGGGCGACACTGACTGGAATGGTTCTGGTATGCACGCTAACTTCTCCAATAGCGCAATGCGTGACTTGGGCGATCAGGAAGTTTTCACCAAAATCTGTGAAGAATTTGGAAAGAACATTGAACGTCATATGAGTGTTTACGGTGCTTACAACGACCAGCGTCTTACCGGTAAGCATGAAACACAGTCTATTGATCAGTTCAGCTACGGTGTTTCTGACCGTGGTGCGTCTATCCGTATTCCAGTTACTACTGTTGAAGATGGTTGGAAAGGACGACTGGAAGACCGTCGTACGGCTTCCAACGCTGATCCTTACAAGGTTGCTGCGGCAATCATTAAAACTACCAAGGAAGCCCTGGCTTAATACGGTTGTTTTAATAAAAAAGGGAGCTTCGGCTCCCTTTTTTTATGACTGTGATTACTTGAGTAGTTCGAGCGGCCAATCCGTGTCCTGAAGAACCCTGACGAAGTCCGTCATATTCCCGGGACGGTTTTCTGGTTTTTTTTGCAGGCCTTTCATACAAAGGTCTTCAAGTAGCGTGGGTACCTTGAACTTGGTAACAGAAGAGGGCTCAGGTGGCAGTTCATTTTTTACTGCATTGAGGATATCCTGGGCAGTATCCCCATCAAACGGTGTTTGTCCGCAAAGCACTTCATAGAGCACGGACGACAAGCTGTATGTATCCGTAGAAAAGCTGATATCGGGATCGCGATCAATTTGCTCGGGCGACATGTAACATAAAGTACCTTGCAGTTTGCCTTGCCCGGTCATGGACTTGTTGCCCATAAGCACAGAATTTGGACTTTCGATGTCCTCGCTCGCAGTGCCGTCTTTCTTCCATACTTTTGCCAGCCCCCAATCGAGCAACAGCACTTCTCCAAATGGGCCGACCAAAATATTTTCGGGTTTAATATCTCGATGTGCCACGCCATGGGCATGGGCATAGGCGAGTGCCTGGCCAATTTGGATAATGATGTCTACCAATTGGGTCAGATCGTAACGTTCACGATAATCGAGGATTTCACGCAATGTATAACCGTGAACCAATTTCATGGTGAAATAATATTGGCCCCGATTATCACGGCCGATTTCATAGGTCGGAATGGTGTTTGGATGTTGAAGCATGGCCGAAACGCGTGCTTCACGAAGCAGTCTTTTTTGCTCTATCTCGTCGTTTTCAAATTCTGAACGCAAGGTTTTGTAGCAAATAATGCGATTTAGGTGCAGATCCTTGCAGGATTTAATGAGTGATTTACCACCCTTGGCAATGGTGCTGAAAAAAGCATATCGAGTGCCGAAATCCAATTTTTTTGGCAGCAACGCATCTGTGTCTTCCAGGTACACATCGCTGTATTCCTTGGGCGGCTGCTGAAATTCAAGCATTTATTGCAACTCCCACATTTGTGTTTGCAAGCCAAAGTCTAGCACTTATATGTGTCTGTTTAAGTGGAAAAGCGGCTATTGATAGGAAACTTTAAGGTTAGAGAGCAAGCCAAATTTTTATTTTTGATAAATAGCCAGACCTTTAAGGAATACTAATGCCTGGGCCAGTTGAAGATCTTCAATATCAGATAATGTTTCACGAAAGCCCAATAACTGCGGGGCGTCACCATCTTCGTTTTCCAAATGATGAAATAAATCGGCTTCGCTAATGCTCAAACCAGTATTTTGATAAGTAATTTCACCATCGAGAACGGAAATATCGGGGAATATTCCCTGGGCCTGAATAGAGCGCCCGGAAGGCGTGTAATAGCGGGCGGTAGTTAATTTAATGGCACGCAAGTCATCAATTGGCACAACATTCTGGACAGAGCCTTTGCCAAAGCTTATGTCGCCCATGATGATGGCGCGTTGATGGTCTTGTAGTGCGCCGGCCACAATTTCCGAGGCAGAAGCACTTCCCTGGTTAATGAGTACAACCAGAGGCAGGGCTGGGGCAACCGTATTTGGTGAAGCAAAAAATTCCAGGTTACTGTTGGCAGATCGACCTTTGGTCGAGACGATCAGCCCCTCAGAAATAAAGGCATCGCTTATTTCAATTGCAGCCTGTAACACGCCACCTGGGTTATTGCGCAAATCCAGGATTAAGCCATTAATATAAGGGTGATCATCTATTAGTGACTGAAGTTTTTCCTTGAATTCAGCGCCGCTGTTACGTTGAAACTGGCGTACTCGAACATAGCCAATGTCTTCTGTAACTGTCCTGGCAACGACACTTTCCATAGTGATTTTTTCACGGGTAAGACTGACTTCAAATGGCTTGAGCTGGTCATCTCTTATCACAAGGATAGACATGGAAGACCCCGCTTCCCCGTCCATAATCTCCAAAGCCTCCGACAGGGATAAACCCCAGAGCGACTGTCCGTCAACTTCAAGAATGATATCGCCGGCTTGCATTCCCGCGCTTTTGGCTGGGCTGTCATCGATGGGTGTGACTACGATCAACTCACCCTCGCGCATTGTCAGTTCCAGTCCCACACCATAAAAAGTACCGTCACTGGATTCCTCCACCAGTTCCCGTTCTTCCTGATCCAGTAATTCAGAGTGTGGATCCAGACGTGACAACATGCCCTCAATTGCCATATCCAGAAGCTCCGCATCGCTGTACTCCTCAACGTAGTTCTGGCGGATTTGTTCAAAGATTCGAGCAAATTGCTGCAGCTCAGCCAGCGAGAAACGCTCAAAGGTTATCTGAGGCTCAGTGGCGATTTCTTCCGACGCGTCCGCGTCCTGAGCAACTGCGGGAAAAAACAGGCAATTGAGACAAAAAAACAGACTGGCAGAAAAAAGCTTGTTCATAGATATATCTCCAGCATCAAGGCTAACTGTCCCTGGTGCACCAGTTGGCTGGGTTCACCGGTTTGCCATTCTGGCGAATTTCAAAGTAAAGGCCCGGGTCCGAGAGGCCGCCAGTATTACCTACCAATGCCAACTGATCCCCGGGGGAAACCCAATCGCCGGGTTCAACAAAGAGGGACTGATTATGTCCATAGAGTGTCATGTATCCTTCTTCATGGTCAACGATTACCAACAAACCGTAACCTCGCATATAGTCGGCAAAAACTACGCGTCCATGGTGAATGCTGTGAATCTCGGTTCCACTTTCCGCACGCAATACCACGCCTTGCCAGTGCAAATCCCCTGTTCGGAGGCTGCCAAATCGGTGACTGATTTGGCCATTCACTGGCCAGCTTAGCCGGCCACGCATATCGACAAAGGGTTGGTAGGATTCTGGTGGGGCGAGACGTGCAATGCGTTCGATGGCATTTTGTATGAGTTGTTCCAAACGCTGAGCATTTTCTTCACGCTCGGCAATTTGCTGTTCGGCAGTCAGGATACGACTTTCGAGTCTTTCCAATAATCGCGATCTTCGGGCCAGTGAGGCGTTTAGGCTGACTTCCTGTTGTCGTAAATTACTTCTAAGCTCATCCAGCTTGGCATTTTGGTTATTGATATCTTGCTGATTATTTTCCAATTGGCTAATGGTTGCAGTATAGGCATCAATACGTTCGGATCGGGCTTCCAGCAGGTAGCGATAGTAAATCAGCATGCGACTAAACAAGGCTGGGTCTTCCAGATTAAGCATGACCTTAACGGGTTCCTGTTGGCCGGTTTTATACATGGCAACCAAATCCGAGCGGATCGCCTTTTCCTGTTGATCGCTGAGTGAGAGTAATTCACTTCGCTGCCTGTTCAATCGTGACAGTTGTGCAGCCCCAACCTCAATGGCCCGGTCTGTGTTATATATTTCCCTGTGCAGGCGTGACAGCTCAATCTCCTGATCGCGCATATCGCGCTCCAGGTCAGAATGTTCGCTTTGATATTGTTGCAACTGTTCATTAAGAGCTTCCAGTTCTTTTTTTACAGCCGCCAGATTGGCTTCCTGATCTGTCTGGGACAAAACCGTAATAGGACAAAGCGCGAAGATCGCGAGTAGGAGCTTAAAGGAGATTAGTCTGTGCATTGGCAAATTATAATTTGCCAATGCACATGACAGAGCGATTTCTTAAAGAAAAAACTGAATTGGCCAGTTAGCCAATCTTGGCAATGTTCTTTCCTTCCATTTCTTCCGGTTGCGGGATATCCATTAGTGCCAGCATAGTTGGCGCAACATCAGCCAATGTTCCATTGTCAGCGAAGGTGACTGACTTGTCGCCTACGTAGATGAAAGGAACCGGTTCGGTTGTATGAGAAGTAAGTGGCTGGCCAGTTTTCGCATCAACCATGCTCTCGCAGTTTCCGTGGTCGGCAGTAATTAGGCACTGGCCACCTACATCGTTGATCGCCTTGACGATCTTTTCCAAACAGCCATCAACGGCTTCTACTGCCTTGACGGCAGCGTCAAAAATTCCGGTGTGCCCTACCATATCACCATTGGCAAAATTGCAGATGATGGCATCGTATTCATCCGCCCTAATAGCCTCGCAGAGCTTCTCCGTTACTTCATTAACGCTCATCTCCGGTTGCAGGTCATAGGTTGCCACTCTGGGAGAGGGAATCAGGATGCGATTTTCCCCCTCATAAAGGGCTTCCTGACCACCACTAAAAAAGAAGGTTACATGCGCATATTTTTCCGTCTCTGCGATTCGCAGTTGGGTTTTGCCCAGCTGTGATAGGTAGTCACCAAACGAGTTTTTAAGATCAGAAGGTGGGAATGCGATGGGTGCGTCAATATCGGCCGAATACTCTGTCGTCTGGACAAAGTTCAATTCTGGCACTGAGCCTCGATCAAAGCCGTCGAACTCTTTTTGGATAAATACCCGGGCGATTTCACGTGCACGATCCGCTCGAAAGTTCATAAATAACAGGGCATCACCGTCCTGCATGGCAACCTCGTTACCAATATGGGAAGGGGTGATGAACTCGTCGTTTTCATCTCGGGCGTAGGCGGCTTCCAAAGCTTCTACGGCACTGTCATAGCTGTACTCAGTTTCACTCTTTGCCAGCAGCTTATAAACAGGTTCTACACGCTCCCATCGATTGTCACGATCCATCGCATAGTAGCGCCCGACCAGACTGGCGAATCGGCCTACCCCTTCTTCTGCAAAGACAGTTTCAGTGCTTTCGATGGAATACATGGCGCTGCGTGGGGCGGTATCGCGACCATCAGCAAAAGCATGGAGGTATATTTCCTTGGCGCCCCTGGAGACGGCCAGACGAATAGCGGCATGGATATGACTCTCATGACTATGAACACCGCCCGGCGATAGAAGCCCCATGATATGCACTGCTTTCCCGGCGTTAACCGCCTTGTCGATTGCTTCGATATAAACCGGGTTCTCTTTGAAGGAGCCGTCCTCGATAGCTTTGTCAATTCGGGTCAGGCTTTGCCAGATGATGCGCCCGGCCCCGAGAGTCATGTGCCCAACTTCCGAGTTGCCCATCTGCCCTTCAGGGAGACCGACATCAAGGCCCGATCCGGAGATTAGGGTTTTGGGCTGCTCTGCCCAAAGGCGATCCCATGTAGGCGAGTTAGCCGCAGCAATAGCGTTGTGTTCTGGCGAGTCGTTATGACCCCAGCCATCCAAAATAAGCAAAAGCAGTGGTTTTTTCACGTTTAATTTGATCCAGTGTGAATATTTGAGGGGATAAAACATTCTATCGGTCAATAGCCGATGATGCGAGGTTCACCTGTTGTTCAGGCATCTGTATACTCCGCGCCTGTATTTTTACCAAATATTATCAGGTGCATCCCTTTGGATTTTTTTATCTTTGCCAGTGAGCAGTGGTTATTAATCAGTGTCTTCATGCTTTTGATGTACGCGTTTATCTGGCGCGAGAGCAGTAAGGGTGGAAAATCCATCACTTATCATGAATTGACACGCCTTATAAATGCAGACGAAGCGATGGTTTTGGACGTACGGGATGCCAAAGAGTTTGAGAGTGGGCATATCGCAGGTGCTATCAATATTCCGTACAGCAAAATTAAAGACAGGGTCTCCGAGCTTGAATCCCGAAGAGATCGCCTGATTGTTCTTGTCGATAAAGTGGGCCAGCACTCGGGCTCCATTGGCCGCGACCTCAGGAAACAGGGATTTAATGTAAACCGCCTGAGTGGTGGTATGAGCGAATGGCTTAATGAAAAATTGCCGACGGTTAAGAGTTAATTTCGACCGTCCACTTGTTATTTAGGTATTTGGAACTATAACTCAGACTGGGAGGGAGCTTTCCCCAGACAATTACTACAGGAAATTCACATGGCAAAAGAAGATAAAGAAAATAAAGAAGAGAAGGGCGCGACAGAGCAGCAAGCCCAAAAATCTACATTTGGAATTGATCGCATCTATATAAAAGATGTCTCAATGGAGTGCCCAAAGGGCTTTGAGGCATTTATTGAAAAGTCCTCGAAACCGCGCGTGGAAATGGACATAAACACTTCTCAAAATAAGGTTGCCGATGATCTTTATGAGGTTGTACTAGGCCTGACAGTAACGTTAAAAGACATAGAATCCGACGAAACCTTTTTTCTGGTTGAAATTCAGCAAGCAGGTACTTTCCATCTTACTAATGTGCCGGAGCAGGATCTTCGTCGATTACTGGCCACCATGGCGCCAACTACTTTATTTCCCTATGCCAGGGAAGCTATCGATGGGCTTGTCCTAAGGGCAAATTTCCCGCCGTTGAGAATCTCGCCCGTTAACTTTGAGTTGTTGTTTGCGCAGGCTGTGAAGCACCAGCAAGAGGCAGAAGAGAATTCCTCTGACGATACTGTTCAGTAAGCTCGGCAGAAATCCATAAAAACCCCGGCATCTGCCGGGTATTTTGTTTGGGCTTGGCGTCGACTATTCGTCTTCGTTCTCGCGATAGTCTGCCAGCCCTAAATCCTTTAATTTTCGCGTCAATGTATTGCGGCCCCAGCCGAGTAATTCGGCGGCGTCGCGTTTGCGTCCCTGAGTGTGCTCGAGCGCTGTTTCGATCAGGGCAGTTTCAAACATGGGCACAGCTGACTTTAGTATGTGTTGCTGACCGTTAAGCAGAGACTGCGAAGCCCAGCCGCGCAATAAATCAGGCCAATCGCCTTCCATATCAATCGGTTTGTTAACTTTCTTGCCTTCGAGTAATTCAGGTGGCAAGTCATTAACATGAATCTCCCTTCCGGGAGCCATCACAATTAGCCAACGGCAAACATTTTCCAGTTGGCGGACGTTGCCCGGCCAGGACAGTTGGGTGAGAAATTCTTCGGCCTCGGGCAGTAGTTCCTTGGCTTCCATCTGCAGTTCGTTGGATGAACGCTGCAGAAAATAACGCGCCAGGGCCGGGATATCATCGGACCTTTCAGATAAACGAGGAAGATGGACACGTATGACATTGAGGCGGTGAAACAAGTCTTCCCTAAACTTGTGTTCATCGACCAGTTTTTCCAGATTCTGGTGGGTTGCGGTAATGATTCGAACATCAACTTTAACGGGAACATGACCACCCACTCGATAAAACTCACCATCAGCCAATACTCTCAGAAGCCTGGTTTGTGCCTCTGCGGGCATGTCGCCAATCTCATCGAGAAACAGTGTTCCGCCATTTGCCTGTTCGAAGCGCCCTTCCCTGCGAGCATTGGCGCCGGTAAAGGCACCTTTCTCATGACCAAAAAGTTCAGATTCAATCAAGTCGGCAGGTATGGCCGCCATGTTTAAGGCAATAAAAGGTCTCTGATGCCGGGGGCTATGACGATGCAATGCCCGGGCAACCAATTCCTTGCCGGTGCCGGACTGTCCGTTGATTAAAACCGTGACATTAGACTTTGCCAGCCGTCCGATCGCGCGAAAAACTTCCTGCATTGCAGGCGCTTCCCCGATGATCTCGGAAGAAATAGATTCACTGTTTGGGCTGTCTGCAGATTGGAGAGTGGCGCTGTGGTCCAGTGCCCGTCGGGTAACACTGATGACTTCTTCCAGATCAAAAGGCTTGGGCAAGTATTCAAAAGCGCCGCCTTCATATGAATCTACTGCACTTTGTAAATCGGAGTGGGCGGTCATAATGATGACCGGAAGGTGTGGGTCGGTGTCGCTTATTTTTTTAAGCAGGCTAAGGCCGTCCATGCCCGGCATGCGAATATCGCTAATAACAACTTTAGGTCGTCGTTCTTCCAGAGCGTTAAGAAGATCGTTACTGTTTTCAAAACTTTCCACTTCCATGGATTCTCGTCGCAACGCTTTTTCCAGTACCCAGCGAATTGATTTATCGTCATCGACGACCCAAACGCTTTCCGCTTGTTTCATAGTGATCTCTCTCTAAGGTTACACATTGGCAGCCTCATTACTTGAATCTGTTGGTTGGCTAATAGGTAAAAAAATCGAAAAAATGGTTTGGCCGGGCTGACTCTGACATTCAATCAAGCCGCTATGCGCATTAATGATGGATTGCGCAATTGGCAACCCAAGACCAGTTCCCTCACTGCGACCGGTAATCATCGGATAAAAAATGTCGTCAATACTCTCAGGGGAGATTCCAGGGCCGTTGTCCTCAATATCAATTCTGGAAATAAGAAGGTGTTGTGCCGAGCCGATAGTGAAACGGTGCTGAATCCTGGTTCTTAGGATGATTTGAGGCTGGCTGGTTTGGTATTCGCAAATCGCTTGTTTTGCGTTGCGTGCAATGTTGAGTACAGCCTGAATAAGTTGTTCAAAGTCGCCGGCAATTTCAGGAACACTGGGGTCATAATCCCGAATAATCTGTACTGGGCTACTGTCCTCTGCTTCCAATAGCTTACTGACCCTTTCAAGCACCTCATGCACATTTAGTTCAGCCATTGTTGGAGGAACATTTGGCCCTAGCATTCGGTCAACAAGGTTGCGCAAGCGGTCAGTTTCCTTGGCGATAACATCGGTGTATTCAAGCCATTCAGGATTATCCAGTTCGGAAGCCAGAAGCTGGGCAGCACCACGAATGCCTCCCAATGGATTTTTGACTTCATGGGCAAGGCCGCGAATCAACTGTTTGGATGTGTCGTGAGTAGCGAGTATGGATTCTTCCCGACTTATCCTGATAAGCCGGTCCATTTCACTAATTTCAATAAGCAGGTAATTACTTTCACCCTGGTCAAATGGCGTTACGCTGTAATCGACAACTGTGTTTTTCCCATGGGCAGTATGGAATTCAGCCTTGCGCTTAATAAAAGGGTGCGACTGTTGAATTGCATTCATCAGGGCATGCTGGTCAGCCTTGGAGTTGGAGAGTATTGGCACAATGTCCATGCCTAGGGCTTTGCCCATACTCAGTCCAAAAATTGCCTCTGCTGATTGGTTCATATATTGAATTTCACAAGAGCTGTCTACCAGGACAATTGCCGTATTCAGGTAGTTAAGTAGTTGGCTAAAAAGTTCGCTTTCGGTGTTCATTGGTTTTCCGTGCGTCAAACAGACGCCGAGCTTTGATAGACAAGCAAGGTTCGCGCCAAAAAAAAGTGCGACCAAAAGGCGCGCATGAGCACAAAGCTTGCAACTTTTATTTAAACTGTGGACTTATCGTGAAATTATGCACAAAAATGGTGCATATAGGGAGAAAAGTTGCCTCAATATATGGCAGAAAGTGATATTGGGTAATTTGACTAGCGGCTAACTGTCGGGCGTCTTACAAAAACTCTCAAGGCCTCAGATTCGGCCAGTTGCTCATTCTCTCGATCGATAATGCGTACGCGAAGCGTCATTTCTCCACGTACAAGATTGTCTACGGTCCAGCTTAGATTCATATTGCTGCGGCCAAATTCTTGTCCATTAACCATGAGAATGGCCATTTCCCCCCTTGCAAGTGGCCTTGTGACTTCTGCCGCAACAGTAAAAGACATCTGCCCCGGCGTGATCGTCGTTTCATTCGCGGGCTGGATAATATTGACGTCTACTTCGGCGGCTTCTTTTGGATCCGAAGAATTTGCGCCAACCCTGGCTTCTACTTTAACGGCCGGCTGGATAATCAGATCGGGCAA
>JAURLY010000087.1 GCA_030830945.1 Gammaproteobacteria bacterium
CTCGATGCTGGAATAACTCTGTTTGATACAGCTGATATGTACGGAGGGCGGGGTAATTCGGAGCGTTTTCTTGGCCAGGCTTTAGGGGCGAGGCGATCCGAGATTGTACTTGCATCCAAGTTTGGCATGGCGATGGATGATGATGGTGTAAAAATTGGTGCAGCTCGCCGATATATAATGCAGGCGGTTGAGGACAGCCTCACGAGGCTTGGTACGGACTGGATTGATCTTTATCAGCTTCACCAGTTTGACCCTAGAACCCCAATTGATGAAACTTTACGAGCTCTCGATGACCTAATCCGTGATGGAAAAGTCCGATATGTTGGCTCATCTAACCTCCCAGCTTGGCGATCTGCTGAAGCAGAGTTTATAGCCCGTGAACTAGGCACTAACAGATTTATCTCTTGCCAGGAGGAGTGGAATGTTCTGAACCGGGCAATTGAAAAAGACGTGGTGCCAATGATGGAAGCTTACGGACTTGGAATGCTGCCGTATTTCCCACTAGCTTCTGGTCTATTGACCGGTAAGTATAAAAAGGATGCGATGCCAGAGGGAGCTCGACTGACAGACATGCCTCGTTTTGCCAATCGTGGCTACGTCACCGAAGAGAATTTTTCGAAGGTTGAAAAACTGAAAGTTTTTGCCGAGGAGAGGGGTCATTCGGTCTTAGAACTAGCATTTAGCTGGTTGGCAGCACAAAAAGTAACTGGGTCGGTTATTGCGGGTGCTACAAAACCCGATCAGATCAAAAGCAATGTTGCTGCCGCTGGCTGGAAGATGACAGCTGATGACCTTGCCAAGATCGATGAGATAGTTGCTTAAAAGTTTCCTTAAGTGCCACCGTCAGTATTCTGACGGTGGCTTGCATCAATCAGAACAATAATTCGATTTTGAGTTTTTAAAAATTTTCAAAATTAGGTAAATGCCAGTTTAATTCTTAGACGTTTACCGTGTGATTTTGGTGGGCTACATTCTTCTAATGTGGCTTTTCGCTGCCAGCTTGCTGATGCTGGCACGGAGTAGTGTGATGGATCGTTCTATTTACGGTTTTATATTTCGGCATAGCAAAGTGCAGCAGGTTTTCTTGTTGTTGGTGACCTTTGCTGCTTTTCCTTTTATCTACCTTCAACCGGATCTCGTGAAAACCATTGTCAATAAGGCAATAGGCGGCAAGGTTTCGGATTTTCCAAAAGATGTTATTGGGCTTGAGTTAGAGCAAGTCAGCTATTTAGTTCTGATGTGCGTGTGCTTTTTGATAATTGTGCTAATCAATGGCGCTTTCAAATATTACATCAATGTATCTAAAGGCCGTTTGGGCGAGCGTATGCTTCGGCGCCTGCGCTATAATCTTTATAGCCGCGTGTTACGCTTTCCGCAGCCACACTTTAAACGGGTGTCACAAGGTGAAGTGATACCGATGATCACACAAGAAGTAGAGCCCCTAGGCGGCTTCATCGGTGACGCTGTAGCTCAGCCCGTTTTTCAAGCGGGCATGTTGGTTACTTTTCTCATTTTCATAATTGTTCAAGATATTTACATGGGCATGGCCGCAGTTGCTATGTTCCCAATTCAAGGTTGGATCATCCCTAAACTGCAGCGCAAGGTAAATGCTTTAGGTAAGCAGCGGGTCAGAGCTGTCCGACGTGTTTCAGAGCGGATTAGTGAGAGCATTAGCGGAATTGAAGAAGTTCACTCAAATGATGCTTCTAATTTGATGAGGGCAGAGTTCGCTAGTCATCTGGGCCATATATATAAAATCCGTTTTGAAATTTATCATCGGAAGTTCGTGATTAAGTTTATCAATAACACCTTGGCTCAGTTTACGCCTTTTCTCTTTTACTTAATTGGCGGATATCTGGTGATTAATGGAGATCTTTCGATTGGTGCTCTAATAGGTGTCATTGGTGCGCATAAAGACATGAATGCGCCATGGAAGGAGCTGTTAGCATTTTACCAGCAATATATGGATGCCAAGATCAAGTACGAGCAGGTGGTGGAACAGTTTGATCCAGTTGGCATGCTAGATGAGAAGTTACAGATTGATGAGCCCGAGGCATTTCCTGTTCTAAGTCCTGAAAAATTAATCGCTGCCCAAGGTCTGACCTATCAGGAGGATGAGACTGTCGTTCCAGTTCAGGGCTTGAATATGGAATTCAAAATTGGAGACCGAGTGGCGCTCGTTGGTCCGCCCGGGGGTGGTAAAGAAGAACTTCCCGGTCTTCTGGCCCGTCTACTTTTCCCAACCGCTGGTCGCATCACCATCGATGGCGATGACATAAAAGGTTGGCCTGAAGCATTTACAGGGCGACGAATGGCTTATGTGGGCGCGTCTGCTTACCTTTTTTCTGATACCGTTAGAGAAAATTTGCTTTTTGGATTAAAAAATCGCCCAGTCGGTGTTCGGGATCTTGGGGAACAAGCGGAAAAAGAGAGGGAAATGCGACTGGCTGAGAATGCTCGGGCTGGTAATTCCAAGGAAGATTTTCACGACGAATGGGTGAACTTTTCGCTATTGGACGCAAATGGACCAGAAGAAGGTGATCAGAAATTAGTTGATATTCTAGAAAAAGTAGATCTTGCACGTGATGTTTATGGTTTTGGCCTCCGTGGTCCTATAAACCCACAAACCCGCTCCGACTTGGTTCACAGAACTCTACGGGCTCGTGAGCAACTCACAAGTCGTCTAAGCACTGAAAACCTTCACGACCTGATAGAGCCTTACAACCCGAATAAGTATAATGACAACGCTTCGTTAGCTGAAAATTTGTTGTTCGGCACAATAGTAACTGACGACTTTGATATTGAGACCCTCGGTGATCACCCCTACGTGATTGCTACCCTTAACGAAGTTGGTTTAGAAGATCAGCTTTTAAGTATTGGAATTGAAGCTGCAGCTTTGATGTTGGAATTATTTTCCGATGCAGAGCCTGGAGATCCATTATTTGAGCAGTACAGCTTTATCAAGGCAGACTTGTTGCCTGATTACCAGACAATAGTCTCTAAGTGGTCACGAAGCGGAGCCGAGGGACTTACAGAACAGGAACGCGGTTTGCTGCTGGCTATGCCGTTTAAGTTAATCCCGGCTCGTCATCGTCTGGGTTTGATTACCGACCAGATACGGCAACGAGTTATTGATGCGAGACACAAGTTCCGTGAAAACCTCCCTTCCGACTTAGCAGAAGCAATAGAATTTTTTGACCCCGCTAGCTACAACGCAGCAGCTTCCGTTATGGACAACATTCTCTTTGGGAAGATCGCATATGGAGAGGCAGAGGGTCCAGAAATAGTTGGGCGTCTCATCGACGAAGTGGTTGATGAGCTAGAGATGAGGCAGCAAATTATAGTTGCTGGTCTTGATTATCAGGTAGGTATTGGGGGTTCCCGGCTCTCAGGTGGGCAAAGGCAGAAAATTGCGATAGCTCGTGCCCTTGCTAAACGACCAGACTTGCTAGTGTTAAATGGTTCTATTGACGCCATGGACAGCCGCTCTCGAAATATATTGGTCGAGCGGGTCTTAGAAGCTGCGCCTAGCGGTGTTTTCTGGGCGTTAAGTGACCCGGATCTTTTGAAGTTCTTTGATAAAGTAGTCGAGGTCGCAAACGGACGTGTGGCCAATGAAGCAGTTGGCGATGGTATAGGGAACTAATCGATGTCTTTAGCTGAAGAAGTCGATCTACTACGCGCAATACCGTTATTCGAGAAGATGGAAGTTTCAAAACTTAAACTTCTAGCGATTTCAAGTGACAGGGTGAATTTTCGTCCTGGCGCAGTGATGATGTCTCAGGGTGATGAGGGAGATGCCGCTTATGTGATCATAAGTGGAAAAGGTGACGTAATCGTTGATACCCCTTCAGGAAAGATCAAGGTTGCTGAGGTGGGGCCTGGCCAGATTGTAGGTGAAATTGCAATTCTTATTGATGTTCCTCGAACTGCAACTGTAACAACAGAGGCAGGGCTTAGTGCTTTGAAGATTGGCAAAGAAAATTTTATTCGTCTTTTGACAGGTTCCCCGCAAGTCGCAATCGAAATTATACGTGTGCTTGCCTCACGCCTAGAAAATACAACAGCTCAGCTTCGTGACGCTGTCTCTATGACGAAGAGTTGATAATTTTATCAAATGAGTCGTCTTGAGAGCGCAATTAGAAGGTTAGAGGCGCAACGTGATTGCCTTAACAGAGCGGCGCATCTTCTGACAGATCTTGAGGGACCCGTGCTTGAGCTTGGGTTAGGCAACGGACGTACTTATGATCACATGCGGAAATTGATGCCATATCGACGGATTTTTGTATTCGAGCGAAAGGCGATGGCACACCCAGATAGTATGCCCCCTCCCAGTGACCTGATTGAAGGGGATTTTCGGAAAACTATTCCGAATGCGATGCGGTTAATAGTTTCACCAGCTGCGCTGATTCATGCGGACATAGGTAGCGGTGACAGGCAGACGACTGCAGAGCTTGCACGATGGCTGGGGACGGCGCTTAAACCCTTTTGTCAGATAGGTACAGTGATTGTTTCTGACCAACCCCTGGATGTAATAGGTGCCGTTTCAGTCCCACTGCCGCAGTCTGTTGCTGAGGGACGATACCAAATGCAGCAGGTGAGCAAGAATTAGGTAGATTATGGCAAAGCCTGAAAATTATATTTCCTTCGATGACTTTCTCAAAGTTGATATCCGAGTAGGTAAAATCGTTAGAGCAGAGCCTTATCCTGAAGCAAGGCGACCGGCCTTCAAAGTATGGGTAGATTTTGGAAGTGAAATTGGAATTCTTAAGTCGTCAGCTCAAATTACCGTGCATTACGCAATTGAAGATTTACCGGGGATGCTCGTGGCTGGCGTCGTAAACTTTCCCCCAAAGCAAATCGGTAAGTTTATGAGCGAATTTTTGCTACTGGGTTTTCCTGACGAAAACGAAGCTGTTGTTTTAATGCAGCCAAACAAAGTTGTGCCGCTTGGTGGTAGACTTTTCTGAGGCTTTGCATCCTAGCGGCATTGATGATTGTTTTTTGTTTATGAAGTTAGCTGCGATCCATGTCATCTGAGTGTTGGTAATTCGATCCCGCCAAAAGCAGAAGCCCGCCAGAATTGGCAGGCTTCATTGAGGTTCGCGGAAGTAAAATTCGTAGATATTGAATTGGTTGATAGAGTGCTAACGTTATCACAATCAATTTATCTCTGCATAGTAAAATGAGCGAAGGCAACTTACCGCCGCCTTCTATCACTCTCTTTTAGGTGTCTCGTGCCATGATTGGAGTGATGTCGTAGTTACCGATCTCTAGTACTGGGTCAAAATGGGCATCAATATCTTCCATGCGATCGGCTTCAATAATCATAAAGATTTTATGTTCAAGCCGATTTCCATAGGCTGCTACGATCCGTATTTTATTGCCGTCTTTATTTTTGGTTAGTTCTCTAAGGGCACCTGACACTTCTGGGATATGAGCGCCGCAAGTTTTATAATCATGGGTGTGAATAACCATAAACAACATGTGAAGTCTCCTATTCTCCGTGCGTTCGTCCATAGGGTATCTTCACCTTAGTGCCACTTTAGCGACTGAGTCCAATTTCTATGAAGTTCATGTTGATTGTTCTGATCACGATGGGATCACCAGTGATTGGCGAAAAATCCAGATCTTTCGAACTGAAGATTCCTCAAGAGAGCAAGGAACAATGTCTCAAGTCTGCGGATACTTTTCGGTTCTCACTACCAGTGATCTCAATGGAGACA
>JAURLY010000088.1 GCA_030830945.1 Gammaproteobacteria bacterium
TAATCAACCCATAGGTCAGTGTAGAGTTTCACCATCTGCTCGTTGCTTGGGACAAGCGGGTTGTTTCCTGGCGATCCTGAAGCCGCGGCTTGTTGCGCCATTAACTCAAGCTTGTCGAAATAGACTTTTTTATCCACACCAAACTGCGCCAGGGTTGGCACCTGACATTGGTCATTAATTGAATGCAGCTCTTCTATCAGCTTTTGCGTGGCAACTTCGTCACCATCCGTTTGAGCTGCAACGCCCATTGTCCGTGCACAAGTGGCGTATCGAGAATTCGCCGAAGGAATGGAAAACTCTGTGACACTGGGCAAAAGCATGGCATTACTCATGCCGTGGGGAACGTGAAAGTGCGCCCCAATCGGCCGGCTCATACCGTGCACCAAAGCAACCGAAGCCGCTGAAAAAGCTGCCCCAGCCAGGGTAGCGCCCATCATCATGGCTTCGCGAGCCGCTTCATTACTTCCGTCGTTGTAGACGGCTCTTAAATTAGGGCCAATTAAACGCAAGGCGGCCAATGCCTGGCTGTCGCTATAGGCATTCGCTTTTTTACTGACGTAAGCTTCAATGGCGTGTGTCATGGCATCGATACCCGTATCTGCCGTCACACGAGGCGGCAAACTTAGGGTAAGACGATAATCCACAAGCGCAGCCTGAGGTAGGAAACCCAGGCCCACACAGAGCATTTTTTCATCGGTTTCCCCATCAGTAATGATGGTAAACCGAGTCATTTCCGAACCCGTTCCCGCTGTGGTAGGAATGGCAATAAGCGGCAAACCGGCTTCGGTGACATTGCGTGGGAATTTATAGTCGGCCATATCCCCACCGTATTTGGCCAGAATGCCAATGGCTTTGGCGCTGTCTATGGGACTGCCGCCGCCTAGTGCTATAAGGCAATCAAAGTCGCCCTGCTTGGCCATCTCCACCCCGGCAAGAATGGATTCTTCCGTGGGCTCGGGCACAGTTTGATCAAATACGGCAGACTCAATACCGGCATCTTTCAACGAGCTTTGCAGGGTTTCAATATAACCCAGCTGGACCATCACAGAATCAGTGATGATCAGTGGAGAACGGCAGCCAAGCGTTTTTACAACATCTCCAACGGCAAGGCTGGCATCGCCGCCTACTTGCAGGATCTGGGGTAACAGGATTGTAGAGGACATAGAAAACCCCCTTGGGAATAGGGCAAATAGGTACTGGTTTCGAGAGTGAAAATCTAATTTATCGTTTAGTTTTTCTTATAATAATACGAATCGTATCACTATAAGGTATAGATTGTCAGGCAGTCTAATCCTTTGTTTCCCAAAGAAGCGCTATTTATATCGCCTTACCCTTATATCCGCCTGCTCTTTGTGACCGGCAAAATTTTCAATTTCACACAGTCTGGAACAATACTCACCGATCATTGCACTGGCTTCTGGTGTCTTCACTTCCTGATAAGTGCAGGTTTTCATAAACTTACCCACCCACAGCCCTCCGGTGTACTTGGCTCCGTGCTTGGTCGGCAGGGTGTGGTTGGTACCAATGACTTTGTCACCGTAAGCCACATTAGTGTACTTACCCAAAAACAAGGCACCGTAATTAGTCATATTTTCCAGAAAGTAGCGAGGATCTTCTGTCATTACCTGGACGTGCTCACTGGCGATGCGGTCCGCTTCTTCAACCATTTCATCGATCGTATCTACGACAATAACCTGTCCATAGTCCCGCCAGGCGATACCGGCGACATCCGCCGTTGGCAACGTCTGCAATTGGCGCTCCACCTCTTTGATGGTTTCGTGTCCGAGCGTTTCTGAATTGGTTAAAAGTATCGCCGGAGAACCGGGCCCATGCTCGGCCTGCCCCAACAAATCGGTGGCACATATTTCTGCATCGCTGGTTTCATCCGCGATCACCAGTGTCTCGGTTGGCCCGGCCAAAAGGTCGATGCCAATTTTTCCAAATAACTGCCTTTTAGCTTCCGCCACATAGGCATTTCCGGGGCCAACCACCATATCTACCTTTTCAATGCTTTCCGTTCCCAGAGCCATCACCGCAATGGCAGGTACCCCACCCAAAAGATAGATTTCATCCGCACCGGCCAGGGACATGGCAGTGATCGTTTCTGCCGGGATTTTGCCCTGAATCGGCGGAGTAAACGCCAACACCCGTTTAACCCCGGCTACCTTGGCCGTAAGCACGCTCATGTGGGCGGACGCCACCATGGGATAGCGACCACCGGGTATATAACAACCGACGCTATTCACCGGGATATTCTTGTGCCCGAGTAATACACCGGGAAGCGTTTCTATCTCAATATCCTTAAGCGCATTTTTTTGATGCGTGGCAAAATTCCTGATCTGGGTTTGGGCAAATTTGATGTCTTCAATGGTTTGCGGGTTTACCGTGGCGACAATCTCTTCAATTTGCTCATTTGATAGCCGAAAGCTCTCCGGAGACCATTTATCAAACCGTTCGGAAATTTCCCGAACGGCGGCATCACCGCCCGCCTTTACTTCGTCGATTAACCCCTCTACGGCCTCGCGGACTTTTTTGTCGTTACTATCGACTTCAAAAAGTGCGATGGCTTCTTTCAGTACTTTTTTCATAAACCTCTACTCTAAAATTCTTATTGGCACTCAACGGTTAATTCAAATGGGCTGGCTGGCAAACCTTCGGCATTGAATAAATTCGCATCTTCCGGGTTATCGGACCAGGCATACCGGATAGCTATAGGCTCTTGCGCACCCATTCTGTCAACAAAAACACTTTCCCCATCAAGCCGGGCGTTAGTCCATTGCCAGGGTGTATTTGTGCCCTTGATTGCAAATTCAGCCAGCTCGGCACCCTTTGAACTCAATCCATTACCGACTGAATCGAACAGGATTTCTACCTGCTTGTTGCGAATTTTGTAGCAAACTTCTTGCGGACCTGATGCCACCAGATCTTGCTCTTCATATACCAATGAGCGCGCAGCAATAGCCATGCGGTCACCGACAATTTTTTTGCGCAGCGGATGGATATCGTTCCACTCACCTGCATCAATATTTACGGCCAGCGCCGTGTTATCAACCGTTTGGGTAATGCTGCGCTGCACCGCGCGCATTTCTGCCCATTCGCTCTCCTGAGGCTCATCACTGGCTTCCATGAAGTTTGGCAGCTGGGCAATGATAAAGGGCATATCCGGGTCGTTAAAACGATCGCGCCAATCGACAATCATGGTGGTAAGGAGGGACTGGTATTCGTCAAATCGGCTGACATTGGATTCGCCCTGATACCAAAGCGCGCCTTTAAACCTCATATTTTCAATCGGTGAGATCATGGCGTTGCCATAACCGAGTGGCTGCAAATGAACGATAAAATTATCGGGTTGCAGCGGCTCGGATTCGTAGCCCACTTTCATTTTCCACTCACCGGTCAGATCGATGGTCAAGTCGTCCACTGCAAGCCAATAGGGTTTATCCAGAACGAATCCGCCTTCATCGGTATTGCTGATCACACGTATGGCAATGGAATTAGCACCTTCTTTTAGGAGGCCTTCAGGCACGGTGTATCGTCGCGGAGGGTATTTGTAGGTAGTGCCTCCGACCAGTTCGCCATTCACATAGACCATATCTGCATCGACGATACGACCAAGCCATAACTGTGCTTCCTCGCCTGCCACAGATGCGGGCAAGTTAACTTCGCGCCGGAACCAGACAGCACCATTAATGGCGCCTACATCCGTATCTGCCCAATAACCAGGAATCAGCATGCGATCCCAGTCTTTGGTGTTTAGATCCTGTTCGTACCAGGGAGTAGGCCCGTTGAGGCCGAGATCATTAGAATCCAACTCGTTACGCCATGACTCATTTTTTTCCCGATCGCCGGCCAGGATATTTTCAAAGTATTCGTGATCGCGATAGGCCGTCGCCTGATTGAGATATTTCGGAAAGGCAGCCAACTGTTCCTCACGGATGTAACCTTCGGCGGTTGATCCACCCACTGCCGTATTGATGATGCCAATAGGCACCCCGGTTTTTGCGTGGATGTTTTTGGCAAAGAAATACGCGACCCCACTGAAAGAAGTTATGTTGTCCGTATTGGTAACCAGCCATTCGCCGTCCGAGTAATCTTCGCGCGGCGCATCAAAATCGTATTCAGGTCGCTTGGTGTAAAACCGAATAAGCGGTTCATCGGCTGTGGCCACTTCATCGGGGTAAGCGGGCTGAATGCGCGCCATGCTTGTTTGCATGTTCGATTGGCCCGCTGCCAACCAAACATCCCCGAAGTAGACATCGTTTATACGAACCGTATTGCTCGCCTTTACTTCGATGGTATGCGGGCCGCCGGCTTGTTGCCGTGGCAACACTGCCCGCCACTTGCCGTTTTCTGCTGTAGTCGAGGTAATCTGCTGACCGTTGAGAGCAACGGTAATTTCCTCATCTTCGTCTGCCCAACCCCATATCGGCACCGCCTGATCACGTTGCAATACAACGCCATCGGAAAGCACGCGAGGCAGTGTTACCTCAGCGAATACTGACTGACTCGCAAGACTAATAAATAAGGAAACGACTATGAAAAAACGACTAAAGGCAGTCATGAACCCCCCAACGATCTTGGCCGAAGTTATTTTGAGAAACTGAATACTATATGTATTTGAACAAATCTGCTCAGCTCAGGATAGAGGCAAGAATATCGAGGGCGTGGCGCCGCTTTTCTGGATCGTAAATATCGACGGTAAACATCAACTCATCCACATCTACTGTGAACAAAACCTGATCAAGCTGTTGGCTGACAGTTTCCGCACTGCCCCGCAACTGCAGAGAAAGAAAATCCATCACAGCTACTTGCTCATCACTGCTCCAAATCTCGTCCATGGAAGTGACAGGCGGCCGTATCCATAATGGCTGACGACGAAATAGCGACA
>JAURLY010000089.1 GCA_030830945.1 Gammaproteobacteria bacterium
ATTGAGCATCTATTGGTCGCCAGTTCTCATGACACAATTCTGTGCTTTACCGACATGGGTAAGGTCTACTGGCTCAAGGTTTATCAAATTCCTGAAGCATCCCGCCAGAGTCGTGGTCGCCCCATGGTCAACCTGCTGCCGCTGGATGATGAAGAGCGAGTGACAAATATCTTGCCTGTGAGCGAATACAGCGATGATCGTTTTATCTTCATGGCAACGGCCAAGGGTACGGTGAAGAAAACCGTCCTGTCAGCATTCTCGCGCCCCCGTAGCACTGGTTTGCGTGCGGTAGAACTGGATCAGGATGATCATTTGGTTGGTACGGCCATTACCACCGGTGAATCGACAGTAATGTTGTTTGCCGATTCCGGTAAAGCGGTTCGCTTCAGTGAACAAGATGTGCGCGCTATGGGTCGAACGGCTCGTGGTGTTCGCGGCATTCGTCTTGGAGAAAAAGATTCGGTTATTGCCCTGATCATTCCTGAGGATGGCGGCAAAGTGCTTACAGTTAGTCAGAATGGCTTCGGCAAGCAAACCCTAATTGAAGAGTATCCGGTTAAGGGGCGCGGAGGGCTTGGTGTGATTGCCATGCAAACCTCTGAGAGAAACGGCCCGCTGGTTGGTGCAGTGCAAGTCTTTGAGGGTGACGAGGTAATGCTGATTACCAATGGTGGCACCCTGGTTCGCACCAAAACAGATGAAATTTCTGTTCTGAGCCGTAATACTCAAGGGGTGCGAGTGATCCGCCTTAAAACGGATGAGCGTTTGATTGCGGTCGAGCGAGTAATAGAGCGCGACGCCGAGAATGTTGCAGACGCTATAGTAGATACAGAGTCGGGCTCAGATTCAGAGGGGCCTGAGAATAACGGATCGCCTTCAGATGACTAATGAAAAGCAACTAAGTGAGCTGCGAAACCAGATTGATGAGCTGGATTCCAAAATTCTCGAACTGATCAATCAGCGTGCACGCTGTGCCCAGGATGTTGCCGATGTAAAAACAGAATCACTGGGTGAAGGCGAGGAAGCGATTTTCTACCGGCCCGAACGCGAGGCCCAGGTACTGACTCGTATAATGGAAGCCAATCCCGGGCCGCTTTCTAATGAAGAGATTGCCCGCCTTTTCCGGGAAATTATGTCGGCCTGTCTCGCGCTGGAAAAGCCCACAACGGTTGCTTATTTGGGACCCGAAGGAACCTTTACCCAGCAGGCGTCGTTAAAGCATTTTGGTCACAGTTCTGTTGTTCGGCCTATGTCCACGATTGATCAGGTATTTCGTGAAGTTGAAGCGGGAGCTGTCGACTATGGCGTCGTGCCTGTAGAGAACTCTTCCGAGGGTATTGTCAGTCATACTCTTGATAGTTTTATGCAGTCGGACCTGAAAATTGTCGGTGAGGTTGAGCTTAGGATTCATCATAATTTGATGATTTCTGCCAATACTGACCCCAAAAAAATTACCCGGGTTTACTCTCATTCCCAGACGCTGGCCCAATGCCGGCGCTGGCTCGATGAAAATTATCCTGGCGTAGACCGTATAGCGGTCAACAGCAATGCCGAGGCAGCTAAACGTGTTTGTGGTGAATGGAACAGTGCTGCCATAGCCGGGGATATTGCCGCTGAGCTCTATGACCTGAAAGTGCTAAATGAGCGCATTGAAGACCGACCTGATAATACGACACGCTTTCTGATCATAGGGCGTGAAATGACGAAGCCAAGCGGTCGTGACAAAACCTCTGTGATGTTGTCCGCGCGCAATAAGCCAGGTGCTTTGCTGGAACTACTATTGCCCTTCAAAGAGCGGGGGATAGACCTCACTCGATTGGAAACCCGCCCGTCGCCAACTCAAAAGTGGAGCTATGTATTCTTTCTGGATTTTGCTGCCCATGTGCAAGATTCCGATGTGCAGGAAGCGCTGGATCGGTTGGCTGGCATAGGCTGTGAAGTGAAGGTGCTAGGCTCTTACCCTGTCGCCGTTCTTTAAGCTTATGTCCATAAATAATCTAGTCGTTCTGGGCTCTGGTCTCATAGGTGGTAGCGTTGCCAAGTCTGCGCGTGAGGCCGGTGTTGTTAATAACGTCATTGTGCTCAATCGCCAGATAGAAACCAGTGATCGGGCAGTAGCACTAGGTATTGCTGACATAGCCAAAGATTATTCCCAGCTGGCCGAAGTTTGTGGGAGTTTGGGGCAGGGTGATTTAGTACTTGTTGCCGTGCCGATATACAGCTATGCCAGTATTTTTGACCAGTTGGCTGATTTGCTGCCTGCCGGTGTCATCCTTACGGACGTTGGCAGCACTAAGGCTGAGGTCGTAAATGCGGCGCGCGAGCACTGGCAGGGTGATTTGAGCTATTTTGTGCCGGGCCACCCAATTGCGGGCTCGGAAAAGTCAGGGGTCGAAGCCTCCGACGGTCAACTTTTTCAAAAGCGGCGAACGATTATTACACCGATTGAAGAAAGCGCCGAATTTGCCATTAACCGCGTGCGTGATTTTTGGGAATCGCTGGGGGCAGAAGTCGATATCATGGATGTAACGCATCATGATGAAATACTTGCTGCTACCAGTCACCTTCCTCATCTGCTGGCCTACAGCCTGGTAGATTCACTGGTCACATTGGACCAAAGCACGGAAGTCTTTCGTTACGCGGCGGGTGGTTTTAGAGATTTTACCCGTATCGCTGAATCGGACCCTGTTATGTGGCGAGATATATTTGTCGCTAATCGGGATGCCCTGTTAAAGCAGCTGGAAAACTTTGAGGAACACCTTAAAGAGCTTCACGTGGCTATTACAGATGGCGACACACAAACCATTGAGTCCATACTGGAGCGAGCGCAAGCAGCACGCAAAGTTTTCTCAGAAACCAGCCCAAAAAATTAACTGGTTAACCAGTTTATATTCATATCTATTTACTCAGGTATAAAAGAAATATGTCTTCATCGGATTTGAAATTCATCTCCCGCCCGACGTCTACCCTCAAAGGAACAGTAAGAGTTGCTGGAGATAAATCGATTTCTCATCGTTCGATTATGCTGGGAAGCCTGGCGGAGGGAACCACCAAGGTCTCTGGATTTCTCGAAGGTGAGGACGCGCTCTCAACATTGGCCGCATTCCGGGCTATGGGCGTAGAAATAACCGATCCTGTCAATGGGCAATTAGAAATCAAGGGCGTGGGCCTAAACGGGCTAAAACAGCCAGATGCCCCGCTGGATATGGGTAACTCGGGAACATCCATGCGATTGTTGACGGGTCTGCTTTCAGGCCAGAAGTTTGACAGCTCACTTATTGGTGATGAGTCTCTTAGCAAACGCCCCATGTCTCGCGTTGCTGCGCCGTTATCACTCATGGGCGGACAGATTAATACCGCGTCCGAAGGGCGACCACCTCTGCAGATAAAAGGTGGAAAATACCTGGTAGGAATTGAATACCCAATGCCTATGGCCAGCGCGCAGGTCAAATCGTGCATTTTGCTTGCAGGTCTATATGCTGAGGGCGAAACCGCAGTGATAGAACCCGCGCCAACCCGCGATCATACCGAAAGGATGTTGCGCGCATTTGGCTATGAGGTTAAAACCGAGGATGCGCGTATCAGTTTGCGCAGCGGAGGCAAATTGATCGCCTGCGAACTGGATATTCCCGCGGATATTTCCTCAGCCACATTTTTTATGGTTGCAGCCTGTATCGCTGAAGATGCTGATTTGTTGCTGGAGCATGTGGGCGTTAATCCAACCCGGGATGGAGTAATTACTATACTAAAGCTTATGGGTGCTGATCTGGTGCTGGAAAATGAACGCATGGTTGGTGGTGAGCCCGTAGCCGATATTCGGGTTCGATCGTCTAAATTAAAAGGTATTCAAATTCCTGAAGATCAGGTTCCGCTAGCAATTGATGAGTTCCCGGCGCTATTTATAGCAGCCGCATGTGCGGAGGGAACCACTGTGTTGACTGGTGCAGAAGAGTTGCGCGTGAAAGAGAGTGACCGAATTCAGGTTATGGCTGACGGTCTCAAGGTGCTTGGGATAAAGCATAAAGTAAATCCAGACGGTATTGAGATACAGGGTGGCCAGATGAATGGCGGCCAGATCGATTCCCATGGGGACCACCGAATTGCGATGTCATTTTCAGTGGCAGGAATTCGTGCCAAAAAACCGATTGAGATCCTCGACTGCAAGAATGTAGCGACGTCGTTCCCTAATTTTGTTGAACTGGCCAATGTAGTAGGCATGAGTATTGAGACTTCAAATGACTGATTCCAGGGTGAAGGTCATTTGTGTCGACGGCCCCAGCGGTTCTGGTAAAGGAACGCTTGCTCGAAATCTGGCCGAAAAGCTTGGCTATTGGTATTTGGATAGCGGTGCGCTCTATCGAATTGTCGCTGTTGTTGCAAAGCAAAGGGACATTGCACTCGACGACGTAGAGGGGCTGGCAAAACTGGCTGGAAACATCCGCGCTCTTTTTAAGGGCGATAAGGTTTTTCATGAAGGTAAGGATTTATCACCGGAGATCCGATTGGAGACGACGGCGGAGATGGCTTCCAGGATTGCCGCTTATCCTGAGGTTCGCGAGGCGCTTGAGGGGACTCAGCGAGCTTATGCAGAAGAACCTGGATTGATAGCTGATGGTCGCGATATGGGAACCCAAATTTTTCCAGATGCGCCACTAAAAATCTTTTTGACGGCTTCAGCTGAAGAGCGTGCTCTTCGCCGGATGAAACAGCTGAATGAGCTGGCGGAAAAAAATGGTGAAGTTGACGGCCAAACTGGCGATAACCAACTGAAAAACAAAGACTTGAACCATTTTAAGAGCAGTGATAGTCTGCGCGCCCTCGTAAAAGACATTCAGGCTCGAGACGAGCGCGACCGGAACCGGGAAACCAGTCCCCTTCGCCCCGCCGAAGATGCCGTAGAAATCGACTGTACGAGCATGTCGATTGACGAAGTTCTCGATCAGGTCCTACTTCTTTGGAACAAGTCGGGTGAAGTCGCTTCTGAAGTATGACGATATTTAGTGTAGTTCGGGTTTCCCGCCAGATATGGGCCCCTGACTACTTTGTTTAATTGGACCACTTTGACTGGCTAAGTGGCGGGGTTCGTTTCATCTTGTTTCATTAGATGAAACCCCTAATTCATAGGTAATTCTTAATGAGCGAAAGTTTCGCAGAACTCTTTGAAGAGAGCTTAAAAAGCGTAGAAATGACGCCAGGTTCTATTGTGACCGGTGTTGTTATAGATATTGACCAGGACTGGGTGACAGTTCACGCAGGCCTTAAATCAGAAGGCATTATCCCGGTTAACCAGTTTGTTGACGACGAAGGTGCCGTAGCCATTAAAGTTGGCGATGAAGTCCAGGTTGCACTTGAAGCTGTAGAAGATGGCTTTGGTCTTACCCGCCTTTCCCGTGAAAAAGCCCAGCGAATTGAGACTTGGGCAGAGCTTGAAAAAGCACACGATTCCGAAGACGTTGTTACCGGTCTTATTACCGGTAAAGTTAAAGGTGGATTCACTGTTGATATTCACGGTGTTCGAGCCTTCTTGCCCGGTTCCCTTGTCGATGTGCGTCCAGCGCGTGAATCAACGCATCTGGAAGGCCAATCCCTCGAATTTAAATTGATCAAGCTCGATCAAAAACGCAACAACGTTGTCGTTTCTCGTCGTGCTGTTCTTGAAAGTGTTAACAGCGAAGAGCGCGAAGCGCTGCTTGAATCCCTGGAAGAGGGTGTTGTAGTTAAAGGTATCGTTAAAAACCTTACCGACTACGGTGCTTTTGTGGATTTGGGCGGTATCGATGGTCTTCTTCACATTACCGACATGGTGTGGAAACGCATCAAGCATCCTTCTGAGATGATTGAAGTTGGTCAGGAACTGGACGTTCGTGTTCTCAAGTTTGACCGTGAACGCAAC
>JAURLY010000090.1 GCA_030830945.1 Gammaproteobacteria bacterium
ACCAATTTTTGGGTGCTCGGAAAGTTCGCCCCCAAGCGGGGACAACTGCGACAGGCTAGTTTTTAACCAAGCCTCTATTTGGATGGCCGCCTTTCTGCTAGATTGCGCGGCCTAAATTTTTTCAGGAATAAAACATGTTCAAAACCAACCAATATTTTGATGGTTCCGTTGTTTCCATTGCTTTTCAGACAGAAACCTTGCCTGCCACGGTGGGTGTTATGGCTCCCGGAGAATACGAGTTTGGTACCAGTCAGCATGAAACCATGACCGTTGTGAGTGGCGCTTTGGTGGTTTTGTTGCCAGGAGCTACTGAGTGGCAAACTTTTGAAGCGGGGCAGGTATTTGAAATTGAGGCTAACCAGACATTCAATTTAAAAGTTACTGTAGATACAGCTTATCTTTGCACTTATTCCTGAAACAGCATATCGGTATCTCTTACAGACGCGAGTTAGGCGCGAGCTGAACTCAATAGCTCCTCCGCGTGTTTGAGCGAATGCTCGGATCGGCTGTCGCCGCTGAGCATTCGCGCAATTTCAGTTTTACGGCTGGCGTCGTCCAACGGGAAAATATGCGTTTGGGTCATGCCATCATTGGTCTGTTTCACGACATTGAACTGGTGGTGGGCATTTGATGCAACCTGCGCAAGGTGAGTGACACAAACTACCTGGGCGTTACCGCTGAGTTGGCGAAGTTTTTGTCCGACTACATTAGCTGTGGCACCACCGATACCCACATCGACTTCATCAAAAATGAGTGTGGGTGTTTCGCTGGTTTGGGCAGTAACTACCTGAATGGCCAGACTAACCCTGGAAAGCTCTCCACCGGATGCAATCCTGGCCAGTGGTTTGTGTTCCTGGCCAGGATTGGTGCGAATTAAAAATTCACATTTTTCCAGACCCTGAACCGAAGGCGCAGTCGTATTTAACTGGATGTTAAGCTCCGCACCTTCCATATTTAATTCGGAAAAATGGGATTTGACCGCGGCAGCCAGTTCAGATGCTGCTTTCTTGCGACCAGAACTAAGCTGATTCGCTTTATCCAGATATTCCTTCTCCAGAGCCGCGACTTCCTCCTCCAGGGATTCCAGATTGGCATCAAGACCAGATAGTTGATTCAGTTCGCTTGTCAGGTTATCGGCAAGGCCTGGCAGTTCTGAAGGTTCGCAACGATGCTTGCGTGCCAGTTCAAATGCCGCAGAAATTCGCTCCTCAACTTCGAGCAGTCGTTCTGGGTTGAGTTCAACGCTATCACTGACACGTCGCAGGGAATCACGAGCTTCTTCCAGTTGGGTGAGGCTGGAGTCCAGTAATTCCAGACACTCATCAAAGTCCTTGTTCGCAATGTCTACCGATTGGGCCAGTTGGAGTGTTTGTCTGACCGCGTTGAGCGCATTGAAATCATCTTCTTCACTGAGAACATTGTTGGCCTGATACAACGTTTTTAGAATTTGTTCTGCATTTGCCAACTGTTTTTGTTCTTGCTCCAGATCTGCAAATTCACCTGTTTGAAGCGCTAAATCAGAGAGCTCTTGAACCTGGTAGCCAAGCAGTTCACGCCGTTGCATTTGTTCATCCAAGCCTTCTTTTAACTCTCTTAGGGCAGCAGCTTTTTTGTGCCACAGGTGGTAACTGGTTGCGGTTGATGCCACCAATTGTTCAAGGTGGCCAAATGCATCAAGGATATCTCGTTGATAATCGGGTTTAAGCAAACACTGGTGCTCGTGCTGGCTATGAATGCTTATTAGCAACTCCGCCAAATCTTTTAGTATCGTAAGTGTGACGGGCTGTCCGTTAATCCATGCTTTGGAGGTGCCACTGGTATTGATAACGCGACGCAAAAGGCATTCGCCATCCGCCTCAAGCATTTGATCCTCGAGGAAAGCTTTTGCTCCAGACAGTTTGGAAATATCAAAAGAGGCGTGTATTTCTGCACGATCAGCCCCAGCTCGAACCTGATCGAAATCAGCGCGGTCGCCAAGGGTAAGCCCCAGTGCGCTTAATAATATGGATTTGCCCGCGCCAGTTTCACCAGTAATGGCCGTTAAACCGGCATGAAAATCGATTTCGAGACGTTCGACTAATGCGTGATTTTTTACACTTAATTGAGTAAGCAAAGTGTCCTCAAGGCCCGAAGAATTCAGGCCCTGATTCTACACAGATATTATCTCATGAATCGACAAAAACCTGTTTTTGGTGGCGGTTTTGATTAGCCCAGGTTTAGGTAAATGGCCAGCGCCAAAATGATCAAAAATACTATACCCAGCGTGGAGAAGCCGATTATGGCAACCCGGTCAAGATAGGCCAGTTCGCTGGATTTTTTTTCATTACTATCGTCAAGTATTGAATCAACCTGATTAGTGCTCATGACTCGCTCCTCTATACATAAAATAAAAAGCCCCTAGAAAAGAGAATCAACCCGATCTGTGTCGGTGTGGAGAGTGTTAAGTTGAATATTGCATACAATTGGGCGTCGCACAACTTGCAAATGCACTAAATAAAAGTTTTTTTATAAAAAATATCAACTCAAATCATTTTTTAACTTGAAGCTCAGGCTGACGTCCCCATATTTCAAACACTAACTAATCTGTTGGAGACTCAGCTTTGTCACAAAAAGAAACCGAGAACCTGGCGAATGAAGAAGAATTGGACCAGGGCAAGGAAAGCGGAGAGCAGGGGGCTGAATTAGAGCCTGAACAAACCGCTGGAGTAAACGATGAATCCGGGGAAGAAGTTTCCGAAGATAACGATCTGGAGGAACTTCAAACCCAACTGCAAACAGCAAAGGAAGATGTGCTGAGAGCGCAGGCGGAAGTAATGAATATTCGCCGTCGCGCGGAAGGCGACGTTGAAAAGGCGCGCAAATTTGCGCTGGAGCGCTTTGTTGGTGACTTGCTTCCTGTCGTAGATAACCTCGATAGGGCGCTCGCGGTCATTGATATTGAAGACGATTCAATGAAAGCAGTGGTTGAGGGCATTGAATTAACCCGAAAATCCTTTCTCGATACCCTCGAAAAGAACCAGGTTAAGTCTATAGACCCGCAGGGAGAACCATTTAATCCCGAAGAGCACCAGGCGATGACGATGGTGCCTAATCCTGATGTAGAGCCAAATACAGTTTTGGAGGTTTTCCAAAAAGGCTACAGCCTCAATGGGCGACTTATACGACCTGCGATGGTCGTAGTAAGCAAATCGGTGGAATAAACATGGCTTGTGGGCTTGAAAACTGAATCCGCAAACCTATATCTGAAACATGAATCAATCAATCGCATACATATTTACGCGATTGAATACCTGAAAATTACTGGAGACCGTAATGGGAAAAATTATTGGAATCGACCTGGGTACTACCAACTCCTGTGTGGCGGTACTCGATGGAGATAAAGTTCGAGTAATCGAAAACTCTGAAGGTGACCGCACGACACCATCTATCGTTGCTTTTTCTGATGATGGAGAGACTTTGGTGGGTCAGTCTGCCAAGCGTCAGGCGGTAACCAACCCAAGCAATACCCTATATGCCGTAAAGCGTCTTATTGGTCGTCGTTTTGACGACAAAGTCGTGCAAAAAGACATCAAAATGGTGCCATATAAAATTATCGAGGCTGACAACGGCGATGCATGGGTAGAAGTGAAGGGCGACAAAAAAGCGCCACCACAAATTTCTGCTGAAGTGTTGAAGAAAATGAAGAAAACGGCAGAAGACTATCTCGGTGAAACAATTACCGAAGCCGTCATTACTGTCCCTGCGTACTTCAACGACTCTCAGCGTCAGGCTACCAAAGATGCGGGTAAAATCGCCGGTCTGGATGTTAAGCGTATTATCAACGAGCCTACCGCTGCTGCGTTGGCTTATGGCCTCGATAAGGAATCCAAGGGTGACCGCACCGTTGCCGTTTATGACCTTGGTGGTGGTACCTTTGACGTATCCATTATCGAAATCGCCGACGTCGATGGCGAAAAACAATTCGAAGTACTTGCGACCAACGGGGATACCTTCCTTGGTGGTGAAGACTTTGATTTGGCGTTGATTAATTATCTGGCCGATCAGTTCAAGAAAGAAAATTCCATTGAACTGCACAGCGATCCGCTTGCCATGCAACGCCTGAAAGAGGCTGCGGAAAAGGCCAAGATCGAGCTCTCTTCAAGCCAGCAAACCGAAGTCAATCTGCCTTATATCACGGCAGACAACACTGGCCCCAAGCACCTTGTGGTTAAG
>JAURLY010000091.1 GCA_030830945.1 Gammaproteobacteria bacterium
ACCGAAGGTGTACGCACTCACCGACGAGCAGATGAATCGCTATCTCGGCGAAGGCGAACTGCCAGCCGACTAATCCCCCCGAAGTTATCTACCCCTAGAACACGCACTAGGGGTAGATAACTTTCTTTCTTGCGCGTTGGAGCCCCGCTATGCGCTCTCATGCGATGTGGTGCCGGGGCTCAAACACGCAGAGCAAAGGCAGGGTCGGTTGGGGGGTCGCTCGGGGATAAGTTTCATCTTTCGTCGTTGTGGTTCTGTTATGGGTCGGAACACTAATGGGTTGAGTCATTGACGGTGGTGGAAAGGGGTAGATAACTCAGGTTGCTAATCTGGTGTCCAGTGGGATAGGGTTGGGTCATGCCTAACTGGTGCTACAACAACATGACAATACACGGCAAGACTGCCGACTTGCGAAAGTTCATTTCTGACATCACAGTTTCCAGAACCGAGGAAACAACGAAAGATGACGGAACGGTAGAGCAACGGACAGAAACATTTCTTTCTATGTCCAGCCTTTATCCAGTTCCTGAGGAACTCACCAAATATCACTCACCCCTGAGTGGACGACGAACAGATGACCCCGAATCAAAGGAGTTGTCGGCTGATGATTTAGAGGCTCTGAGAAACCACTTACAAACTCTTTATGGTGCGACTGACTGGTACAACTGGTGCTTGTCGCATTGGGGAACAAAGTGGGGCGATGGCGAAACAAGAGTAGAAGGCTTGGAAGACGGCGAGGAGATTCTTCCGAAAGGACAAAGCATTTTGTGTTTGTATTACGAAACTGCGTGGTCTCCAGCGTCAGGTCTAATCGCCCACATTTCCAAACTTTATCCAAATCTTGCGTTTTATGTTGTATCAACAGAGGAAGCAGAACTGTTTGCCTGTTGGCAAGTCTTTCATAACGGGGAAGTCGTTGGTGAGGGCGAAGGCGAAACAGAAGTTCCAGCAGAGATTTCCGTTCTTGCCGACAACGAGGAAACAATGGACGAGTATTACGATAAATCAAACGACTGGCAGTGCGAACGAAATGATGAGTTGTACGAGGAAGCCAGCAAATGTCTTTATGCTTATTTGGATAAAGCCAAAGAGCGACGAGAGAAACTTGAGTACGCATACAAGGTTCGTTTGGTGAATCTCATGGACGAGCGAGATAAGGCTCTCGCCGAGTTTGACGCAAGAGAGGTGATACTGAACAGAAGCGAATAGGGTAGATAACTTTCATAAACCAAATAAACACAAACAAACAAGGAGCAATAACATGGCAACAGCCATTATCAAGAAACAAGCAGAAATGGTGGCAGAGAGAATCATCACCAAGCGCAAGAAAGCAGGTCTGTCGCAAGACGCACTTGCCGAACTGGCAGGCATTGACCGAAAGACAGTAAATCGTATTGAGAACGGTCACTTCTCGCCAAGCATGGAAACTTTCTTTCGTATCGCACACGCACTGCGAACGAACGCTAAGGATTTCCTGAAATAATCTCAAGAGTCGTGGGCGTGGTACACCCCCTGTATCACGCCCACACTCAAGGGTAGATAACTCATGGCAAACTTCATCAACAGCCTGTATCAAACCATTAGGTATTTTTTCCTAATGATGAAAGAGTTTGGTTCGGACAAGATTATTATTGGCGCATACTGTCGCACTGTATGGAGCGACCAAGATGAACCGATGATTTCCTACATTTCTTTTTCGCAAGCACCAGATATCTATTCAGATAACGATTACGAAATGGACGACTACGGAGTGCTAGACGATGATGTGTTCTATTACGCAACACGCATGGAGTTGGCAAAGAGATTCTGGACTCAACACCCAATAGACGACTGGCGAATCACTGGATTCTGGCTGAACACCACTGAGTTGTTGGAGCAATAGGGGTAGATAACTTTTCCCTATTATTTTTTTGCCTAAATAAGCCCCGCTAGCGCATGGAGAGCCGGGGCTCAAACTCGCAAGGGCAGAGCAGGGCGAAAGTTGGGGGGTCGGTTGGGGATAAGTTGATTTACTCTTTCCAAATACCACACTCATTTGTAAAAAAAACGATTTTTTTGCGCTGACTCAGCAGTTCATTTTCTTTGACGGTGGTGGAAAGCAGACACTTAGAGGGGGTAGATAACTATTCGTGGGCTAATCTGCTGTCCAGTTGCTAATCTGTTGTCCAATGCCCTAGAGTTGGTATTACCTACAACTACTAAACCGAATAGGGGTAAAGCAAATGGAAAAGACGACTATCCGAAAAGACGCAGAAATCCTGATGAGGGATTTCATGGAACGAGCGCAACACGCAAAGCAAGAAATGTGCCGTTCGGAAGCGATGACCGACAACCCAAGTATGTTCATCGTTGTCTTTGAGCCAAAACAAGACGAGTTTGAGGGCGACTTTGACTCACTTGTTAGCGAGTGTGAAAAAATGGGGTTGAGTCGCACTCTCCAGTGTGGGATTATTCCACTTATTCACAAGGACGACCCTGCCGACTGTCTCACCGATGTAATCGGTTCGTTCCCATTGGACAAGTTTGAGTTTGGATTTCTCGTTGTTGAGGGTTATGCCGAAACAAACACAGACGGGAAAAACTTTAGCGACTATGAGCGTGGCGACATGGCTAAGGATTTCTCGGAAAATCCGTTCACCACGATTACCGAAACACTCGTTATTCATGGATACGACTGGAATCTGACCAGCCGATTCACTCATGCTTGCCACTACAAGTACGACGATAAGGGTGTTCCTGTATTCACCGAAGTTGCTATGGACGCTGATGAAGTCAGCGAGGACGACGAGCGAGGTCGCATTGACGAACTGTTGTATCGTGGAATCCAGTTCCTACATCTGAACTCAAAGGCAACGGACATACTCAAGCATTGGCGCAAGCCGAAAGATGAGGGTAGATAAGTCATGCCAAACAACGGAACACCAGTCCATGTTTCCATTATTCCCAATGAGGAAAGGGGGACTTGGTATGTCCGTGTTCATTTCTACACGGATTCTGATTATCTGAACCGTATTCCCCCATTTCCAATGAACATAGACTTCCCGATGATGAGCGAGCAGGAAGCGAAAGCCCTGCGAGATTCATGGAATCTCATTATTGAGAACGCCGAGGTTCAGGCAGAAAACGACTACCTAGAAGGAGTAAAACAATAATGGCTATCGTGGACGAACTAGAAGTTGCCATGAATCTCGTTGATTCACTAATCAAAGAGTGTTCGGGCAGAGACATTGTTTCTGCCAGCCAAATGACCGACTCACTGCTTGACCTACGGATTCATCTAATGGGAATCTCAGAGAAAGAGAAAACAGATAATGTCTCAAACTAACATTGGTAGGCGAGTGAGACTGATTAGAACTTCCGACCCATACACACGACTCAAGCGAGGCGACGAAGGCGTAGTGACCACTATTGACTGTACGGGAACTGTGTTTGTAAAATGGGATAACGGAAGCACACTTGGCATGATTCGTGAAGCAGGCGACGATTTCATGTTCATCTCGCCGCCAGTCGCCGCAGAGGTAGTAAAAAAATGAGAAAAATCACTGACGAGTTCGTAGATTCAGTCAATGCTGAACTTTGGCAAGAGGGGGTAGATAAGTACGGAAGCAAGTTCTCTTTGCCGAAAGATTTAGAAAAAGAAATAAACGAAACTATTCGTGCGCTGTATGTTCTCCAAATCTGGCAGAGGAACGGCTCGTCTGGAAATCCACTGTCTCAACTGAGTGCTTACTCTGTCTCTGAAAATGTGGCGCAAAATGTTGTGGCGCAGTATTTGGGCGACAAATACATCAAGCAACTAGAGAAAGAAAAATCGGAAAAAACCGAAAAACGAAAAGACAAGTGGGATTCTTTCATTGAGTGGGCGAACGAAAATGAGGGCAAAGAGTTCACCACTGAGCAACTAGAAAAACAGTCTGGATTCTCTTACCAGACAACGCTGACCTATGTGAAAACATCGCCAGTCTTTGAGAAAGTAAAAAAAGGCAAGTACCGAGTAATCCCCATTGACGACAGGGTTCGCAAGAAGTAGGGGTAGATAAGTCCGAATCTGTTTCGGCATTATTTTTTTTTGTTTCTAAACTGAAAGCGCGTTTGCGAGGATAAGCCCCGGCTTATTTCCTGGTAGCCCATGATGCCGGGGCTCAAACTCGCAAGAGCAGAGCAGGCGCAGATGGGGGGTCGGTTGGGGATAAGTTTCGCCATCGGCGTTCGGGGTTGATGTGAAAAAAATGGATTTCTTTCACCACACTCACTGTTGAGAACTGCTATCCCCATTGACGGTGGTGGAAAGGGGTAGATAAGTGGCAGGTAGTGGGGGTAGATAAGTAGGGGGTAGATAAAAATAGTCAAAAATAAAAGTTGCTAATCTGGTGTCCACTGCCCTAGAGTTCATAGTGCCATACCTATCCCTACCAAAAGAAAGCGAAACAAAACAATGGCTACTACAGAAACAACAAAACTTCCTGAGTGCTGGCAAGCACTAGAGGAGTGCCTGACTTCAGGCATTGACCGAGTAATCCTTTACGGTGCGTCGGGCATTGGCAAGACCTATGGTGGTCTTACCATTGGCGATGTATCGGCTGGTGCGTTCCGACTGGTATGTACCGAGGACATGACCAACTTTGATGTGACGGGTGGCTTCATGCCAAACGGCAAAGGTGGATTCCAATGGCTTGACGGTTCTGCCGTGAAAGCGTGGAAAGGTGACGGAACTAAAGGTGGTCGCCTAATCGTGGACGAAGTGGACAAGGCTTCGGGCGATGTGTTCGCAACACTGCTCGCCATGCTTGACTCCCCTGAATCGGCTTCTTGGGAACACCCTGAGACTGGTGATGTGGTGAAGCCACTGAACGGATTCTCAGCCGTGATGACCACGAACATTGAGAACATGGGCGAACTGCCAACTGCTCTCGCTGACCGATTCCCTATCCGAATCCGAATCAACGAGCCACACCCGAACGCTCTCTTGCGCTTGTCTGCTGACTTGCGTGGATACGCCGTTCGCATGGCTGACGCTGGTGATGACCGTATCTCACTCCGAGCCTTCTACGCACTGGACACACTGCGAGCAAAGGTCGGTATGGAACGAGCCTGCGAACTCACTTTCGGAAATCGTGCGAAAGAAATCATGGACGCTATCAAAGTGGACGCATTGGGGGGTAGATAAGTCATGTCCACCCCAACAGCAAAAGCCAAAGGCAAGCAGTTCGGCTCGTCGGGTAGGGGTCATAACAGACCCCTACCTGCCATGCTTGCCCGACAAGATGTGGAACACGGAAAATGGAAAGTGGAACACTGCCGACCTGTTCGTGGTGAGCCTGCTACAAGCGTGTCCGAAAAAATCATGCTTGTACCAACTACCGATTCCGATTTGGCGAGAGTAATCAGAGCGCATGAAATGATTCATGCCAAAATCTCGCCTACTGCTGAACAGTTTGAGCAGTGGATAGGTCGTGAGGTCGCAAGCGAAACGGCGATGATAGCCGTAGAGGAACTGCGAGTGAACTACTTGGCTCAGAAGGCTGGATTTGATGTAAAAAATCATCTTTCTGACGGAAGCGAACTCAACGCTGGTGAGCGCATGGCGCAAACTAATGACTGGGCAGGGGCAGTTGCGATGTGTATTGCCACTGCTGGTACTGCTGGTCATAAGCAGTTCCTAAACGGAATCCGACGACACAACCGAGCGTGGGGTGACGCACTGCTGGACATTGGCAAGCGAGCAGTAAAAGAAATCCGTAAGGCTGATAGGGCTGGTCATCTTGGCTCATCAAAAGTTCCTGACTCTTACAGTGGACTTCCTGCGCCATACGGATTTGCCAACACCGAACGACTTGCTGAGTGGTTAGACCGACTCGCTGACTTCGCACCACCTGAGCGACGAAAAGAAAAAGGTAAGCGCAAAGGCAAGGGTGACGAAAAGGCTGAGGGGGTAGATAAGTCTCACAGCAATAAAGGTGAGGGCGACGACGCTGACCGTAATGGCGAACGCCACAAGGGAATCACACCGTCCGAGTCATCGGCTGGTACTTGGGGCGAACTTCGCATTGAGCGTTGCCCTATGCCGAAAATCAGTAAAGGCATTATGGGCAAGAAGCGAATCGCTACCAACATGGGGCGACGACCACGACGAATCCACCGTATGATGACCGACCCTGCTATGCGAGTGTTTGACCGAACCACAAAAGGTACTGGTGGTATGGTCATCATTGACGCAAGTGGGTCAATGTCGTTCACCACTCAACAGATTCACGAAATCATCACTCATGCCCCTGGGGCTACTGTTGCGATTTACAGCGACAGGGGTGGGAAAACGAACACTAACTTCTGGATAGTTGCCGATAAGGGTCGCATGGTAGAAAATGTAGAAAACTGCGACTACGGATACGGCAACGGCGTGGACTTCCCTGCGATTCAGTGGGGCGTGAAAAATCGTCGTAATCCAAAAGCACCGTTGGTATGGGTGACGGACGGTGGAGTGTGTGGACTCAATGACGGATACAGCGACAAGTTGGCTATCCAGTGCTTGACCTACGCTCGCAAAAATAAGTTCATCGTCGTTCCCCATGTTGGGGAAGCCATTGAGCAACTGAAACAAATGAGCAACGGTGGCACTGCTAAGAGTGTCTATCCAGCGATGTTCGTAAAGTTGTGGCAAGACCTAATGGGCGAAACGCTACACGGCGAATCCGTGTACGGCGATTAGGGGTAGATAAGTTTGGTGAGGCAGGGGTGGTACGAGTTATCTACCCCTGTCTCACCGATACACCGAGCCTTCCCTGCGACGAGCAGGCAAGTATTGGGGTAGGGGTAGGTACGCTTCCCAACTTCTTGCGAAAGCAAGTTGTGGGGAAGGCAAGGTAATAAATAGAATCAGAATCAACTACTAGAAAGAGAAGCACATGAGAGAACTACCGAAAGCGTACGACAAGTACGACGAAACGACTCAGGAAGCGTTGAGCGATTTACTGGAGTCAATAGAACACATCACGCACATACTCAAAGGAATAGAAGCAGACATACTCAACGGCTCTTATCACGAAAAACAAGCGCAACTAGATTCAGAAAACTTTATCTACAACGACGGAGTAGATGTGTTTAGTTCTCTTGAGTTGGTGGCAGAGTGTGGCTGGCTAGAGAAAGAAAATGAGGAAGCAGTGTGAGCGAAATAACAAAAACGATTACAGCAGAACAGTGGTACGCAAACTATCTGTCGCCGTTCATCACCGATGAAATGTTGCGTGAACGCATTGACGGACACGGTGGATTTGAGGGCTGGGTTCTTGACGGAGTGCTGGCAGTGAAAGACATTGACGGACAAGAAGCGACAGATTATGACTGCCTAGAACTAATCGGGTTGCTAGTCAGCGAGTGGCAGAGTGCCGTTCAGCGAGGCATTGGCGAACCCGAATAGGGGTAGATAACTATTTGCGCTTACTTGCGTTGAGCAGTGAGTAAGCAGTCACCAGCCACAGCGTAAGCAGTGACGCTACGCCGAGTATGCGAAGCACCGACAGATTCCAGTTGGCGAGTGCCGATACTCCGAGCAGTGTGAGAAAGTTCCACAGCGAAAAAATCAAAAATCCAAGCACCGATGCGCTGCCGCGAGTTTGAGCCCCGCTTGAAAACGCGCTTTCAGCATCAAGTGGATAATCTCTTAATGGTCTCGGAAAATAATTTCCAGATTTTTGAGAATTTTTCATAGTCCCCAGTCCCTAATTTAACTGACGGTGGTGGAAGAGTCAGCTGGCTGGCTGGCTTTCTGATTTTTTAAGAATTTGATGAACTCTTTGCCGGCTCAAATCAAAAATATCTGCGATTTCTCGCAGGGACTTGCCGGCGCTGCGCAATGTGAAAATTTCTTGATTTCTTTGCGCATCTGTTGCTGGTCCTGGCTGGAACGGACCCCATTGCCAATTTGGAACTGAACTTATTTTGTCAATTCGGTCTTGTGACAATTGGTTTTTGCGATATCTCTGACGAACATAACCGACCCAAGCACCAAGTGCGATGTCTTTTTCTTCAAATTTTTCAATATGAATTGCGGGGACTTTTGAATTTCCTTCACGTGTTACATATTGAGTAAGGGCTTGAATGTATGTGTTGAATTTTGTGTTGTTGTCCATGCTGTAAACATTAGACGAACAAGTGTTCGCTTGGGGTGTCAAGTGATGTCCAGTCCCCAGGAACGAAAAATGATAAAAAAGAGATTTTTTTAAACGTCGTACGGGGACGTCTTCTGGTGTTATGCCGTCGGTGGTGGAAAGCGCCTGGCCGACACTGAATATGTAGCAAAAAAATCAAAAATTTATCTGCACGCAGCGGCCGCAGCGGCGATTAACGCGTTTTCCTCGAGGACATTTATATTTGATGTTGCTTTATTCGAGTTTATCGATTAGTGTTCGAGTCATGAAAACAATGACAATCAAGGTCACCGTTCCAGACGAAGTTGACCCAGAGGATGTGTTTAGCCACATGACCGCTGACTTCTTTTACAACAATAGGCATACCGACGATATTGGTCCATACATGGACCAAATTCTGTGGGAGATTGTACTTATTGAAGCGGATATCAAAACCGCATAGTTACAAAACTAGTAATAAGTATCAACACAACAGAGGAGCTCAATGCATGGGATTTGAACCATGGAAAGAAATAGACGTAGACGACATCAGCTCTGGAGCCCACCAGTTCAGAAAAGAATTATCAAAACTGAATCTTCGTCAGGACCTGGAAGAGGAAATCATCTCGCAAATAAACGAGATAACAAGCGAGACCCACAACATCATCTTTGTATTTTCTGACAAAGAGTGGATAGTTACGGGCATACACGTACCAGATGAAGCGCTGGACGGACAAGAAAGTCCAATTTTGATGCGTGGTGCCAACCCGAGGCACATCATCGCTGCGTTTTCTCAAAGCGAGATTCGCAAGAAGATACGAGCATTTGATGAGCTTGAAATAATAACGGGGCTCCCCCAAGAAAGTGATGAAGGTTGGACACACGAGTTGGAACACATGTGTGAAGATGTTATGGTTAAGCTAAGAACTAACCCGCCAGAGTCCTGGGATGATTTATTAAAATGACGGTGGCGGAAGAGGAGGCTAAAGCGTTATGACTATTACAGCGATTGGCAACAAAGAGCCCATGGGTCCAGTTACCTGGGAAGATGCGGCGGCAGCGGCAATGGTTCAAATATTTAAAAAAGTAGACAGTGCCCTCCAGTATTCGACCGAAAGCGCGTTTTCTGAAGAATTGATAAAGATTCAGTTCGAAGGAATGTACATGAATGCACAGTGTTTCGATTCCGACTATATGTATTGGGCAGAAGAATGGCGAATTTTGGGTGCCATCGCTGCCGCTGCGGGTTTGAAAAATTTGGTTTTTTCTTCAGTTACTGGGCCGGCCGGAGGAGCTGAAATAACTGGAAAATTTAAAATATTTGCATCTACGTACCCGTACCCGGAGTTCTCGGAGACATCAGAAAAATCTAAAAAAATGCAAGACTTGTGCGCTCAAATTCTGGCGACGCTGTGTCGCAAGCAGAACGACTACGGTCATGAAAATATTGCAAGATTTGGACGACTCGGTCTTCTGGTACGCGTACACGACAAAATTGCAAGATTAAACAATCTAATCACCAAGGGTGGTGTGCCACAAAACGAATCAATTGAAGACACGTATGTTGATATTGTGGGTTACTCGGCGATAGGAATGATGGTGGAAAGAGGCTGGTTTGGTTTACAGCTGTCCAACTAATACTAAACAAAGGACAAAAAATATGACGGTGGTGGATGAACTTCCTCCAGCTCTATGCAATGACTGCGGTGTAGACATCTTTGAAATACGGGAGTACTACATGGTCAGCGATGCGTGCTGGAAGCGCGCAGGGATGAAACCCTATGGTGGATTTCTATGCATTGGCTGCCTGGAGCTACGACTAGGAGAAAAATTAAAAGCAATCAACTTCAGAGATTGCCCGTTGAATTGGAGAAATATTTGCCTTCCTGGCCAGAGCTCTCCGCGATTGGTTTCCCGTATGTTGAACGGTGGACGACGGTCAAAGTGGAGACGCAAAATGTTGCAGGCCTACACGGAGGCGCTAAAAGGAAATCAAAGCATGATTCAAGAACTAACTCTATTCGCGTTTGACGGTGGTGTATAACCAATGGGATTGCTATCAGCACTAGTATTTTATAAACTGGGTAAGCGCTCAGTAAACAAAAGAATTAGACAACAAATGAGGAGAGACGCCATGAAGCCTGACTTTTCTAATCTGGACCCCGACGGCGAAGAGTTTGCTGAAGCTCAGCAGCTATATGAGGACTTTGTCAACAACCAGGCAGAAGAGCACATGCTGCTCGAGGAAGAAAAAGAAACAAAAGAAATAGAGCAGCCATACAATGGTCCCTCCTGGGAAAAATTCACAAAACGCGTTAACAAATCAAACGAAGCGACAATGAGGTTGCTCGAGAAAAAACAAGAGGACAAATAATGGAAGCTCTTATTATTGTATCGATTCATTTAGTTGTTTTGGTTTTATGGGCCGCCGACAGCCGCGCGCTCGAGTACATAATTCAAAAATTCAAATTCCGCCGCAGCATGCCGCAACCGGTTGATGCCGATGAAGAAAATCCATTTATTATCGACCGAACAAAAGAGAAAGAAAAGGTCGACATCAAGTTCGAAGAAATGATTAAAACCGCGTACGGTAATTCCCCAAATAGATGGGATGCCTGGGGTACTCATCCATCGACCGGTTACCGGGGAGAAAAAAAGACAAATTTTTACAAGAATGACCGGCCGCTGGAGCCTCTCCTCGACTCGCTGCTTGAGGAGCTCGAGAAGACCGAGCCAGAAATTTACAAAATTGTATTAAGGAAACACTTCTTCCGGACCAGACGCCGCAAAGAAAAAGACGAAGAAATTTAAAAAGGGGAGAGCCCTTCTCCGGGGAGGACAGTTCTCGACCCAAGGAGGAGGCGAATGAAGGGCCACCTACCAACCCATTTCACTCACCGAAATCGCAGAACTTCCGTTAAAGGAAATAACCCCGGAGAGAAGACTCTCCCCAAACCCACTCCGCGCAGTGTAGAAAGGGGGTAAACCACTGCGCGAAGTAAGCCCCGCTAAAGTATCACGCCAGCCGCCCGGCCGCAGGTAACTTTTAAAAAATTCAATTTTTTGTTATTTTTTATCGACCGGGGGGTAGATAAGTCGGGTGGGGTACCTGACGGTGGTGGAAGAGTCTGCTACATTTCGATTCGCTGATACCTGGCTCAGGTTTCGGAAGAGTTTGGGCCAGGTAACAGCACCAAAATTTTGGAAAATTTACAAAGCTTTGACGTCCCCAAGAACCCACCCAAAAAGGGGTGGGCTTCCACCGGCGTGCCTACTCAAAAATTGCCAAAATTTCAAAGGTTCCCCCAGACCCCCTCCAAAGGAGGGGGAACTTGTTGGCTCTCCGAAAGTTTAATTCCGTGATTACTATCTAACGGAAGTTAGCTTTACGTAAGAGAGAAATTTCTCATTTTCTTGTTTTCAATTTTTCGTTTTTTTGCATGTGCCTGTTAGGCCGGCCTAACAAATCAAGATAAATCTATCCAAAATGTTTGACGGTGGCGGAAGACTCGATAGAATGAATGTGTGAACGATGAACCCGAATTGTTCCCGCAAGAAAAACCAAAAAAGAAACGGGGACCCAATGCACATACGCGTGCGCAGCGAGAAGACTCCGGTTCGGTTTCTTTGGAAGCTAAAAAAATAGTTTTTGATTATTGGAAAGAACGCCATTCCAAACGGGTGGCAGTGATGGATGTAAAGCGCGAGGCACGCATCGGCTGGGCAGTAAAGCACTATGGCATGCAAAAGTGCAAGGAAGCAATTGATGGATGTTTGCTTTCAGATTGGCATATGGGTAAAAATCCAAACGGAAAGAAATATAACGACATCCATAATATTTTCGTAGACGCCAAGCACGTCGAGATGTTTTTGGATAGATTTGAAAAAGCAACAGGCAAGACAGCCAGGCAAGAGTGGATAGAGGACGGTGGTGGAAGATGACGCGCGCGGAACTCGTAAAGTTAGTTGAACAAGCATTCGCCACGTACAACCAAAACCTGCCAGGCGATGAGGACAAACTCAAGACACTCTATGCCGCATGGTACGACCTCCTCCACGATGTGGAATACGATGTAGCCAAAAGGGCATTCCTTCGCTTAGCTGTTACTGCTCAGTTCCTTCCTCGCCCAGGAGAGCTGCGTCGCACTGCAATAAATATGGCAAAAGGAATACCCCAATTCGATGATGCCATAGTTGCTTGGGGTAAATTCATTGCCATCATAAAGAATGTGAACTCCGGTATTATCGAGCAACAGGTTGTCCAGCAGCCATTGTCTGAAACAATTAAGCGCTTAGGGGAAGCAGCGTTGGGTATGCACACCAACTCTGACCGGGAGGCGTTCTGCCGTACCTATGAGGCTGTGCTAACAAGTATGAACGAAGCTCTGTACGAACCAAAGGAACAACAATGAAATATGACAACACACAAATAATTCAGTTATTAATTTCTGCTTTTATTATTTTCCGTATTGCTTATTCCCAACTTTCTTTCATAAATCGTTTACTGGTAATTTCACTTGTGGTTGTTGCAACAAGGAGCTTCGTACTCGACTAAATTCGAGTCTATGAAAAGGAATCCAGGAAGACCGGTCAGCGTACCAAATAAGCCTGTCGTTACGCTCACACTGAGAGTAACAAAAGAGTTTAAAGAAAAACTCATAAAGCAATCTTCTGCTGTTGACCTAACGCTCACCGCCTACATACAGGCGTTGGTTGAGCGCGATGGCGCGTAAAAGCGAAAAGACTCGCTTCCCCAATCGCTGGCACGTACTATCCCTGCGCGTAAAGGGACATCTAAAAAATCAAATAGTTGATTACGCACGAGACAAAAACATAACAGTAAATGAATTAATAACATTTGCTGTATATGAATTTATTCGTTTAGAAAAAGGAATACCATCACCGGGCAATGCACAATATGCATTACCAACAGCGCAAGAAGAAATAGCTGCATACATACGCGGAGAAAAACTATTGGAACCGTGCGGACAAAAAGATTGCACAAAAAAAATTATTGAAATAGATTCATTGAAGTTTTGTGAGACTTGTAATTTGAGAATAGATTAATGTACCGCAAATAGTACGCATATAAAATGTGTAATTAGTAATTACATTTTGCAAAAAAAACGCAAACCCCCCGGACCCCCCAGCTTTTTTGCTTTTTTATGCTCCCCACATTTGTGCGAGTGTTGGTCTAATCGGTTTCATTTTTCTTTTCCTCTGTTCTGCTGCTAGTTGTCTACTGGTCAAACCCGCCCAAACCCCGTGCATGTCGGCAGGTGGAAACTCCAATGCGTACTCTAAACAGAACTGTCGAACTGGACACCCTTTACATATGGCCCTCGCCTGTGGGATGTATGTAATATCCTTATGTTGTTTGGGAAACATTAGTTCGGTCTTTCCCTTACAGGCTGCGTGTTTAAACCAATCTTTTTTCGGTATATCTAGTTGTGGTACAGGTAAAGAATCTTTTTTAGGCAATTTTGATTTTACAATTTTATTTTTGCTTGACATATTTGACCCCAGCAAAAAGACTCTTTTCTTTTCGCTATAAGTAATTCTTCCCTGTGCGAACATATGTTCGGGGGTCAAGTAGATTTATCAAATATCTATAATTGTCTATACCCAATTTGGGATGGTAGCCTTGTGTTTATGGCAACAGATATTGTTCTTCAACTTCGGGATTTGGCTAACCAAACCGAACGACAGGATGGGAAATCGACTATCACTGGAGCAATTAGTGAAATTGAACGGCTTCGTGCGCAGGTAAAGGCTGCCCACAAGATTTTGAGTTCTGAGTCTTTTGGTTGGTTGGTTATTGGTTCTGAGCATGAGGTCTCCCATTGGAAGATGCTTTCCCCATATATTGACGCCTACTGGGACGAGTACGGCACCTACTTCAGGCCAAAGCCAAGCACCATCAATACCGATAGTTGACATATTTGACAACTATCTGCATCGCTGGGTATGCGATAGGTGAACGTCTCGGCACTATGCAATAGAACAAAATGGGCTATTACATAGGAGGTTCTTCTTATGGAACTATTAACCAAACACTTCTCTCTCCACATAGACAAGAGTGTTCTAGCTGTAGTGGTGTATCTAGCCTTTGCTAGCCGTGGCGGTTTAAATAGCGGCGGTTTGTTTTCCCTACTTGGCGTAGACAAAAGTAAGAATAAAGAAAACTGCTAAAACGACTACAGCGGCTGACAGCAAAAATATTGACAGTTTTTCTTCACTTATTTCCCTTTATCTCTTTCCTTACCTTGCACGAACGTATGGTACGGAGCCCCCGTGTACGGGTCAAACTTTGCCGAAGCCGCCAACCCCTTAAGCACCATCTTTCGTCCGTGCCCTAGTGAAATTCTTCCTTTGCTTGGCAAAAGAGAATACATTGCGCCGAGCGCATACTGAGCTCCGGTGCCGATTGCAAATATTCCATTGGAATCAGATATCCATGAGTAGTCGCCATCGATGATATAAATTTGTCCATTTATAGCAACAAAAACAGTTGACGCATGTTCTGCTATGTGTTGTTTTTGGTCGTTGTCTGGCGATGCATACCCGTTGTGCTCAAAGCATTCTCTTAGTGCTGGGATAAATTTAACCGTAATGAATTGGTCGAGCTTCTTTCCCCTGAGATTGGGGGCTGGCTCTGGTGGTCTAAATGCATGATGCAGAATGTTTATTGCTCGTAAATCCCCAGCAGCGCCAAGAATGTACTTGCCATTCGCGCCCAATTTGCCATTGCTCTCTCGTAGACCGACAATTTGCGATATCAAATTAGATTCGGATTCCGTCTCAGAAATACGGGAATCGGACGCTGCTATACAGAATCCATCTCCTTGTATCCCAATAATAGTTGTCATTGGTTAGTCTTTGTCTGTGTCCATTATTTCTGCTTCGGTGATTAGCTCATGCAAAATGCACCAGATGTCATCGCCGGATGAATCTACCTTTTCTCTTGCTTCTTTTGTTAGTGCGTATAGCCACTCGCCATCTTCGTTTATTCCAGTTACTTCAATTAAGTTGTTCTTACGCAAGAACTCAAGGTCTTCGGCAAGGTTGCTCATGTCGTACTCCTTATCGTTGTTCATTTTGAAGCGTACTCCTTTCCTCTAAAAAATCCTCTGCCGTTATAAATCCACATAGGCTCATAGTTGAACCACTCACTACCTACACCTGGTGGCTGGTATTGAACTACTGCCATCCCTTGCTGCCAGTTTTCTGCTCCCATGAGCATTGGACGGCCGAATTCGTCGGCTCCAGATTTCGTGGAAGGAACTGCGCCGTCGATTCTGCATAGACAGCCAGGGCTTGCGGCCATAACCGTTCGTGGACCATTCTTTGAAAGTCTTGTTCTGTATGCGTACTCAGTACGGTGGATGTGTCCGTATATCACCGAAACGTGAGCGTCATTCAGGTACTTGGTTGTGGTGGAGCCGTTGGACGTAACCTTGTTGCCGTGGATGACCATAAGGTTTTCATTGAGCGCCACATATGATTCTGGATACCCAGATATGTAGTCAATACCGTATTCATCCATTCGGCAAAGGTATGGAACCGACAATACGGGCCATTTTTCGCGAAGTTGGCTTGACAGTTTGCCTCTGGTGATACCGAAAGCAGCTTCTGCGTTGGTCTGGATGTAGCGAGCCATGCGCGCTTCGTGGTTGCCGGCAATCCATGAGATTTTAGCGTTTGGGGCAGCCGAACGGATTTGCGCACAAAGCATCGTCGCTCTATCAATTGCTGCTTGGACCAACTGTTTAAATGGGGCAGCGGTCAAGTATTTGCCGAACTCAGCAAAGTCAAGGTTGTCACCAACCATTACTACTTGATTTGGATTGATGTCTTCGATGAGTTGTAGCGCAACCGATATGGCTTTTTCGTCATGGATTGGTTCAAGCTCGGTTGACTCATTGTCTTTTTTGTAAAAACCTATTTGTATATCAGGGACAATTACAGCCTCTTCCCACCCCTTCGGACGAGAGACTTTTGTCTTTGACTTTTGTAGTTGTATTTTGGGTCCTTGCTGAATTACTGGCCACTCCGGCCCCTCTTCCCATTTGGGGCTGAATTGGATTGCCTGAAGGTCATGGACCATGAAATCGCCAGCTTCATCTTTTGTTACTTGCTGGTAAACGGAAACTTTATTTACCCGCCCTATTTCGGATGGGTCTATGCCTTTTCGTGCCAACATTTCAGCAATAGCATTGACTGTCTTTTTGGAGGCCTCTTGTTTTGCAGACTCGGCGGTAATTTTTTCTAACTTGCTACCTAATTTGTTTTTTGTTTGTTTGTCCATCTTTACTTTTCGCCTTTCGGATTTTTTTCAACACTTTTCATTAATTCATAAACACAACACGATTTTGCAGAATCAATATCTTTAAAACAATTTCTTTTTAATCCCAAAAATTCACGACTGAATGGGTGTCCTTCCGAGCGAAGGGTGCGGACCAAATCCATGGTTGACGCATCACTACTCATTGCATCAATCAAAATCGATGCTGTCTCTTTGTCGAGAGATTTAAGCAATTTCCCAAACTTGCACTCTTTTGATGCGTTTTGATTATTCAGTAAATTCGAAAGTGAATCCTTTAGCATCATTTTGACCTGCTATTCTTCATTTGATATGACATCCTTTTCAGTTGTAGTTTTCACTGTCGCCCCCGATGTCGCCCACAATGATGATACATCATCGAACTACACCGATGTGAGTATGTAATGAAAAATCAAAAACCAGACAACATTAAAAAAGCGCTTGAAGAAGCAATCTCGTCTGCCGGAGTTGGCGAAGTCGCAGTGGAAGAAATATTAAAGACTCTTGATAAACAAAAACTTTTTCGCTACCATCGTGATTCCGACGTAAATCTTCTTTCAACCGCTGGCAGGGTGCTAGTTGCAATTATCGAAGACCCAACGATGACGCTCCGAGCCATATCCGTCTATCTTGATTTGAGTGAAACCATGATTGACAAAACAGTTAAGTACTTAATTGATGGCGGGCTTATTACAAAGACAAAAGCCAACCGCAGAAATGTCTACAAATTAAATAAAAAATCAATAAAAGAACAACAAGATATACAACACATACTCACAGCGCTAAAAACATTGGATAATAACGAAAATGAGCACGTTGGAAATGGCGAAATTTTCTAATATCCTAAGTTACTGATGAGTAAAAAAAATTATAAAAAACCAACAAAAAAATACGAAATAACCAAAACTACCGAAGAGTTAACTGGAACAAAAATTAAATATGGGTCGGCGACCTATTGTCTTTTGGTTTATGCCGTAATGAAGTCACGAATGAAAGCTAATACTTTCTCAACAAAAGACATCTCTCACGTTTTGACTGGCAAACTAAAAAACCAATCTGATGCCAAAAGGGCAGCAGATGTTTTGGTTAGGGCTGGATGCCTTAAGCAGGCAACGGAATCAACATGGGTCGCTACAGATTTCGGTATTGAAGTGCGTAAAAAATTTGCTTGGTATGGAAGAACAGATAGAGAAAATAAGTTTTACGCAATCAAAAGTCGTTCAGCCAAACAAAGAAAAGAAATCAGCTGGGAAGACGAAATAGAGATTAATTTTTAGCACTATCCAACCATGCTGAAAAAACATGGTCAGTTACAGGCATAAACCAAACTTGGCATTCATCAAGTGATTCCTTATCCCCAATTAGTGTCCAGCAAATTTTTATAGGCGTTTGAGCGTCACACACCCCGGCGTTGCAGTCCATTCCGTATCTGAGTACGAATGCGGTTACTGCACATTCTCCGAGACGGTTTTTGCACTCTGCTTCGCTTTCGTGTGGACAAAATACGGAAACAATTTCCATATCTGCACGATTTATTTTTAATGCAATTTCATGACCATCGTTATGCCAAATTTGTTCCGCTGATTGATTATTTTGATTTGACATGTTTGGCTAAATTTTAAAATTGATATACGCCTTAAAGCAAAAAGGGGACAACAAAAAGGTAGCACATAATAAATAAAATAACCACAACGAATCTAGTGTTGAGATGATTCAGATAGCTGGCGGCGTTTTTGCTTTCTTGGCTTCTTCTATTGCGGCAAGTTTCTGTTCAATTTCAGCTTTTGCTCCGCCAAATATTCCATCTATTTCTGCAACCGTAAGTTTCCCGTCGTCCATATAGGCGCGAGCCAACTTCTCAACAACGGTGGCTACTCCACCTATGCCTGCGACGAAACAAGCCTTCCATAGCGGAATCCCAGCTATTGCCCCAGCGCCTATTACGCCTAGAGCGTTCGACGCAAATACCGCAACTATCCGAAGCAGTATCTGTTTGATATTCTCCAAAGTTTTCATACAGACTCTTTTTTAGATTTCTTCTTCTTCTTTCGTTCGTTTCCATCCTCGCCAAATACTCCGACAGCATGGTCATTGATATGTCCATCGATTTTTGCCTCAATTACCTCTAGGTCCGCATCAATGTCGTGGATATCTTCATGAAGGGCGTCAAGCCTTTCAACAACATACCCATGGTCGCGAACGTTCTCTTTCCTGCTCTTTTGAACAAGAGCGACGAGAATACCAAAACATCCAGTAATTATGGCTACGAGTACGGCGTCATTCATGTCACTACAGTCCTATTCCGAGGTCATCAAGAACGCGCTTGCCAGCTTTTGCGCCTTCGCCAAAACCTTTTGATTTCTTGTATGCAATGACAGCAGCTTCTGTTTTTGGACCAAATTGCCCATCTGGTGCGCCCTGATAAAAACCACGCTCAGCAAGTTCTTCTTGTAGTTTTGTTACGCGCGGGCCGCTGTCACCTGGGTCAAGGTCGCCGCCATCATCTTTTGTTGCACCAACTGCATCTGCAGACTTTGTTCCAGGTGTTGTGCCAATCGCTGGCTTTACAACTCCATTTTTTGCCATCCAATCACTGACAGCTGCTGGCGGATTATCACCCTCTGTATACCGCAAATGCCATGGTTCTTCTGGAACCACTTCCCAGCTAAAACCAAATTTGCGGACATTTGCAATCAGCCACTTCAAGCGTTTTGGCTCTGCTGCCGTATGAACATCAACGGCCAAACCGGTATTATGCTGCGATGTCCCTGGAGCCGCAAGGCTCGCCAGTTTCGGGTCTTTCTTGTACCACTTTTTTCCTTCAAATGTTCTTGTTGCATTTCCGTTCGGAGTTGTTGTGTAGCGTTGCTTGAACGCGGCGAGCTGTGAGTCGTATGTTCTGTATGTGTCTCCAGCTGAAACTGGCTTAAGCTCAACGCCATCAGCTTTCGCTGCTTCAACCATTGCGGCCCAAGCTGCTGCTGTAAGCCAGTGGAGTTTTCCACCGCCGACAGCAGGGCGCAATAATGATTCAGGAAGTTTTCCTGGCTGTACACCCTTGAGGTCTGCTGGCTGCTTTACAGCCACGACGATATCCCACTCAACTTTTGACATATGTACCGCTTTCGATGATTCGCATAATTAAATGCGGTACGAAAATTGTACAATAAAAATTAAACCAGGATAATTACTCTGGTTCTTTCATGTGTAAATACATGGCGCAGGAAAACGCAATAACCGTTCCCCAGAGAGCAATTTTCTGTGTTAACCCAGACAGGGTAAAATACATAACAACGGCGCCGGCCAGGGTAAAACCCGAACCCATAACCCCATAGATGAACTTCTTTGTGAAATTCTTCCAATCCATAGTTCTTACTCCATCTGTGTATTTGTAAATAGATATCGTTTTAATCCAGTCAGGGCCTTCGCCTTCGATTGCACCACCCTCTTCTGTTTCCTCTTCTTCTTTTCTTACCGCGACATCTTGTCTTGGGCCAGCAGGAGAAGGATTAGAACCAGGAGTTGGAATTGCACCAGCAGCAGAAGCCAAAGCCACCGTGCTGGTAACCAAGTTTACCGCAATCACGCTTCTTCTCGTGCCAACATCTATTGAAGAACCAAGGGCGGTATAGGTATCAAACACGCCTGCAAACACATTTATCTCTTCTTCAAACGACTCTTTTACTTCTACTGGGGCTTCCGCGAGTGCCTCGGCAATTTCGGCACCCGCTTCTTGCGAGACCTCGGCAACAACGATTGCGGCAAACACCTCTGTTGCTTGTTCACCGTCAATGCTTTCAAGCACTTTGGAGCTTGTTGCCAGTTCTATTGCTTGTCCAGAATCAACACCACCTTCTTGTTCGATAATCAATGAGACAACCGTTGATACTTGTTCGCCAGAAATCGTGTCAGATTCAAGGACATCTACGATTACCTCAACGGAATCCCCGTCAAGTTCGTTGCCCAAAACAGCAGTGAAAGTTTCAATCAAAACTTCGTTGCTTACTTCTTCGTCAAACACTGCGCCCAAAGCAGAACCGAGCGCTTCGGAGGTGAGGTCTTCTGCCAACACGTCCACGATGAGGTCAATGGTTTCTTTGTCTGATAGGTCTCCGTCAAATGCCGCTTCAAACATTGCGTCAAGTTCTTCAACATCAAGGTCTTTATCAAGAAGGTCGGTCACAACCGCAGCCATTTCGGTGACGGTTGCGTCTTCGCTAAAGACTGCTTCCATGACTGAATCAAGTTCTTCATTGCTGAGGGGACCATCAAACAAGCTGGTCAACACCTCAACTGTTTCTGTCGTGTCTGATATGTCTTCAAACACTTTGTCTAGCACTGCCTCAAACTGTTCGTCGGAAATATCTGCTTCAAGGAATGACCCAATCACATCGGCTACGTCTTCTGGGTTTTCTATGTTGTCAAATACGGCATCAATTGTGTTGTCGAAGTCGCTGTCTGAAATTTCCGTAAAGTCAACTTCCTCAATCACTGCACCGATTTCCTCAGGCGTGGCGTCGGCTGGAAGTTCGTCAAATTCCTCTGGTGTCCCAATAGAATCACCCCATGGATTATCTACTTCTACCGGCTCGGTTTCTATGGGCTCTGTTTCAATTGGTTCTGAATATTCTGGAATTGTCTCTGTTGGCAATTCGGTTTCAGGTTCTGTTTCTACGGGAAGCGTCACCGTTGTGGATTCTGTTTCAGGCTCTGGGTATTGCGGCAGTGGCACTGTTGTATCGCCAGGGGGAGTCACGACGACAGGAACGACGGTCGTACTGGTCGTAGTTGTAGTAGTAGATGAAGTAGTTGTAGTTACTGGAGTCGGGTCAAGAACAGTTGCATCAATAGTTACTTCAGGACCATAGGTGCAACTACCAGTTCCAACCCCAGCACACCCAGCCGTCATTGCTTTGATACCAAAA
>JAURLY010000092.1 GCA_030830945.1 Gammaproteobacteria bacterium
CACTTGTTTGAACATCTGATGTTCAATGGCTCGGAAAATTATCAGGGCGAATGGTTTTTGCCTATGGAAAAAGCGGGTGGTACCGATCTCAATGGAACCACCTGGTTTGATCGCACCAACTATTTCCAGACAGTTCCTGTGCCAGCTTTGGATATGGTGCTATGGATGGAATCTGATCGTATGGGGCATTTTTTTGGCGCGATTACCCAGGAAGGACTGGATGAACAGCGCTCCGTGGTTCAGAACGAAAAGCGCCAGGGTGACAACAGGCCCTACGGAAAAGCGGGCTATATCCAGTTAGAGGGCATGTTTCCTGAAGGTCACCCATACCGCTGGTCAACGATTGGGTCGATGGAAGATCTGAACGCCGCCACCCTTGAAGACGTTACCCACTGGTTTGAAACCTATTACGGAGCCAGCAATGCTGTGCTGGTTGTTGCCGGTGATGTGAACCCCGATGAAATTTTTGAGCGGGTAAAATATTATTTCGGAGACATAGCGCCGGGGCCGGCACTTAATAAGCCAGAACGCTGGATTGCCAAACGAACCGAAAGCTCTCGTGATCGCATGTATGACGAGGTCGCACAGGCAAGAATCAGCAAAAGCTGGAACACTCCATCTTTTGGTGAGGAAGATGCGGTCTATCTGGAAATCGCCGCAGAAATTCTTGCTGGTAGCAAGAACAGCTTGCTCTACAAACGACTGGTTTATGAAGACCAGATCGCCAGTTCGGTCAGTGCTATGCAGTTGCCTCTGGAAATTGCCGGAATTTTTGAAGTGGAGGCATACGCCAAGCCTGGTGTTCCCCTGAGTCAAATTGAAACTGCCATCAATGAAGAAATGGCTGAATTTTTGCGTAGGGGGCCGACTCGGGACCAGCTCGAAAGAGTCAAGACTTCCTATTTCGCCAGCTTGATTCGCGGACTGGAAAAGGTGGGTGGTTTCCGAGGGAAAGCCCAACTATTGGCGACTTATGAAACCTATGTTGGTGATGCGTCGCTGTACAAGCGAGATCTGGAAATATTTGAAAACGCGACTGCAAATAATGTTCGTGATGCGGCTAGAAGGTGGCTTTCAAGCGGTGACCACAATCTTGAAGTCATACCGCGAGCTAAATATCAGGTGGCAGAAGAGGGCGCAGATAGAAGCCAGCTCCCTGGGCCTGGAGAAGCCCCAGAGCTGGATTTTCCTGAGATTCAGGACTACCAGCTAGAAAATGGTATTCGCGTGCTGCAAGTCCAGCGTGGTGACTTGCCAGTGGTTTCCGTTAGTTTGCAGTTCGATGCAGGTTATTCAGCAGACCCTCAAGATCAATTGGGTGCAGCCGGACTGATGTCGGCTATGCTCGATGAGGGAACCGAAAATTACGACGCGCTGGAGTTTGCTGCGCGAGCAGAGGAGTTGGGAGCTGTCATCAGTAGCGGATCTAGCCTGGACACCAGTTCAATCGGTTTGTCTGCACTTAGCGTGAATCTTGAGGATTCACTGGAACTGCTAAAAGAAGCAATTTTGAATCCCAGTTTTGATGAAAGTGAGCTCGAGCGAGTACGCAGTAACTGGCTTGATCAAATCGCCCGTGAAAAAACCGAACCCTATAGTTTGGCGCTTCGAAACTTGCCGCCGTTACTTTATGGAGATAATCACCCTTACGGTATACCGTTTACTGGCTCCGGTACTGAAGAAAGTATCTCAGCGCTTACAGCAGACCAGTTGCGTGCTTTTCATCGCACCTGGATTCGTCCAGATAATGCCCAAATAGTTGTCGTAGGTAACTTGTCCAGGGAAGAAATTGAGCCCCTGCTAAACAACGAGTTTGGTGATTGGGATGCCCCTGATATTGAGCGTCCTGCCAAAGAGCTGTTTCCTGTTGATCCAGTGGAAGAGACTGTTATCTATTTGATGGATAAGCCTGGTTCGCCGCAAAGTTTGGTTATCGGTGGACACTTACTTCCACCGAACCAGGATGAAGATCGGGAAGAACTTGATATGGCGGTCCGTATCCTCGGTGGCAATTTCAATGCGAGACTCAACATGAATTTGCGGGAAGACAAAGGCTGGGCCTATGGCGCCAGGGCTTCTGCGACCAGTGCTGTCGGCCAACGCCCATTGATTTATTACGCCCCGGTACAGATTGATCGAACAGTGGATTCACTTAGGGAACTCATTCGGGAAACCAATGCATACATTGGTGAAACTCCAGCAAACATTGAAGAGCTGACACGAAGTAAAGATGGAATTTTAAGATCGCTACCTGGTCGTTATGAAACCAATGGTTCAGTGGCAGGAACACTGCAGGACATTCTTATGTATGACCGCCCACTGGATTATGTTGATCGCTATCAAAACGAGCTGGAATCCATGACGCTGGAAGATGTCCAGCAGGCCGCAAATGCTTACTTGATGCCAGGGAATACAATTTGGTTAATAGTGGGCGACCTTGATGAGATTGAGCAACCACTCCGCGAGGCCGGTATTGCCGATGTTCGTGTTATTGAAAACTAACAGAAATTATTAAAATTGAAAAAGGGAGCTGCTAGCTCCCTTTTTTATTAATGCGGTTATCCAGCTCAGATAAGGTGTCATCGATAAACAGCTTGGCCTCTTTCTTGTCCAGTTTTTCCAGACCGGCTGTTAATTCGCTGATCCACCCGGATTGGTATATTTTTTCTGGCTCCGCTATGCCAATAAAATTATCGGCGAGCTGCTCATAATTGGTGACATTTTTGAGCAGGGTTGAAGGCTCTATATCTAAAGCATTTGCAATAAGGATAATATCGTCTACGTTGGCTTTTCGCCGGCCCGAAAGCTTGTGGTTAACCCAGGACTGTCCTTTGCCCAGTTGGTTCGCGAGTGCTTCCTGAGTCATTCCTCGCAGTCGCATCAGTTCCCTAATATGCTTAATCCATGGTTTCATTTGAAAATAGTACCTTCAGGGTTTAGAATTTTCTCCTCCAATATGTAATAATTTCTATTGTGACGTGATTAATATGTTTTAACGTCTCTGTGGCGGGAATGCCACTTTGCTTGAGAGCGCTCTCTGCAACAGTTTCAAGGTAGATAAAAAGGAAGGCGTCGTTCATGCCAGATTATAATGAGGCGATTACTCCAGCCTGGAGTCCCACAGGCGATGAAAGCAGGTTTGCCGTCAGTCCGTCACGGTTTTGTTCCATTCATAAACTAAGTCCCTGTCAAAGCGGAATTGTGCTGTATCTTTCCCGCTATCAATTTGAAAGAAATCCCTGGCTGATCGAGCAGTCAATCCTGTTGCTGGACTTAATGCTTAAGTACAGTAAAAACACATTACCTTGTTATTGGCGATTGTTACCGAAACTTGGCCAGCCGGTATTTTTGGCTCCGCACCTCCGGGAACATAGTCTGGATGCGATTAGTGTATTGACCTATTGCGCATTGAATGGCTTGGCAAACCGGCTCATGGTGCCAATCAACCTGATCTGTAGTTCGCCTGCGCAGGAAGATCTTGTCAGAGCCAGGGAGTTACTGCTAAACCTGCACTAATCGTAGCTTGTCAGAATAAAACTCAGGTTTTTTGGCGGTGTTTTCGGTATATACGTATAAGCGCGAGTAAAGCCACGATTTCTGTCAGGGCTAACGTTGCCCAGTAGCCCGCTGAGAAGGCCTGATAAAGAGCAAAAATAGACCCGAAAAGAAAAGTCGTCAGAGCGACGCGGATCTTGTAATCAGGGGCTACCCTTGCAGCCACTAATATCATGCAGCCTGCCGCGATAGCGGGAAAAATCAGTAACAGAGCTTCCTTGATCTCAAACATATAACTCGCGTAACAAGATTCGGAGATAAATAGCTCTTCAGGGCAAAATTGTTCGGCAATCAAGTAACTGCCAACTGCTGTAGCCAGCCAAAAATAAAAAGTAAACAAAACGGCTGGAACTAACAGCACCCAACGAATTAGTGTTGTGGTAGCTCCCTGGCTAGGCATGTGGATTGCTGCTATTGGACAGTTTCGTTTTCAGAGAACATTCCCTCGAAAAGTGCCGTAGATAAGTAACGTTCAGAGCTGTCAGGCAAAATAGCAACGATGGTTTTACTTTCGTTGCCAGGTTGCTTTGAAACACGGTCAGCAATAGCCATGGCAGCACCGCTTGATATGCCAGCCATAATACCTTCTTCTTTCATCAAGCGGTGAGCCCACTCCATGGCCTCTTCATTGCTGCATTGCTCTACCTGATCCACGTAAGACAAGTTCAGATTGTTGGGGACGAAACCGGCCCCGATACCCTGAATTTTATGCGGTCCGTGAGTTGGTTCTTCGCCTTTAAGGGCGGAAGCAATTATGGTTGAAGAGGCGGGCTCTATAGCCACGGCGGTTATGGCCTTGCCTTTTTCTCCCTTGATGAACTGACATATACCGGAAAGAGTGCCGCCTGTACCCACGCCACATATCAGGATATCGATATCACCTTGGGTGTCCTCCCATATTTCCGGTCCCGTAGTTCGTCGGTGAATCTCAGGATTTGCCGGATTATCAAATTGGCTGGGCATAAAGTATTTTTCAGGCTCAGAGCTAACGATTTCCTCTGCCTTGGAAATGGCAGCAGGAATGCCTTTGGCGCCCTCTGTCAGGATGATATTCGCTCCCAGGGATTTCATCACCTGTCTTCTCTCGAGGCTCATGGTGTTGGGCATGGTTAAGGTAATAGGGTACCCGCGAGAAGCGGCGACAAAGCAAAGCGCGATACCGGTGTTCCCAGAAGTGGGTTCAATGATTTCCATCCCGGGTTTAAGTCTTCCGCTCTTTTCAGCGTCCCAGATCATGCTGGCGCCAATTCGGCACTTAATAGAGTTCGCTGGGTTGCGGCTTTCTATTTTTACCAAAATATTGCTACTTGAAATTCGCTGTATTTTGACCAATGGTGTGTTGCCAATAGTCAGGCTGTTGTCGTCATAGATGGGCATCTATAGCCTCCAGAATTCGATTTTCGACTTCTATTGTGCTGCAAACAGCACGTTAACGAAACCTCCTGTAAGTGACAGCCAGATTATCTCTGGATGCAATTTGCATAAGGCTGCATAGGATTAATACAGGTAAACTTGTAACAACAACCTGTAATGGCTAGGAATATATCACGGTGACCGGATTGAGTAGCTCCCCTAAAAAATCTCCCAAAAAGTCCCCCAGTGATGTTAATCAGTGGGCGGCAGATGCATTTTCTGCACTGGAAAAAGCGCTAATAGCATTTGAAGAAGATTATCCAACCCCTGAGCCGGAAGAACGCCTGGAAATCGTCGGTTATGCCGCTGAGCTGGCCGCTAGAGCGAGAGGTATTACGAGCTCTACTGAAATTGATGCCGCCGATGAATATGCTGTCGATAATGTATTGGCCGATTTGGAATCAGAGGGCGACAGTGAAAAAGAGCCTGACTATGCGATCCTTTTTTTGCTGTGCTATCTGGATGCACATGTGCATTTTGGTCTGCTTAAAGACGATCGAATAGAGCCAATTATCCAAGCCCTGATCACAGAATATGACCTGACAATTCGTTAGTTTATTGCCTTGGTTTATCGCAATGAGATCCATGAAAGTCGTTTTGCCTTGTGAATAAATATCTAGCCTACGGTCTGGTCTTTGAATCAGCCCTTGACCTGTCTCCTTTAAAGCCGCTTGTTGAAGATCGTCCGGCTGATGTCAGTGTGCGCTTGCATAGGGCTATTGAGGTTACTACCCTCATTGTTAATTTTGGCGCTCAGATAAAATACAGCAGGGATTTTGTAGCGATTTAATAACCATTTGACGCAGAGCGCATCGGTTAGGCATTTGCTCTCCCAGGGCACGTTTTTGGAAACTGAGTGCATCA
>JAURLY010000093.1 GCA_030830945.1 Gammaproteobacteria bacterium
AGAACCAGAACAAATGCTGAAACAAAATTGGTGATCCACCGCTGTAATCAAGTTGTTGGCCCAGAGATACCATCGCCGGCATAAAGAAGCTGGTATGCAGTGTCCGGTCGAGCAACATCATGATGGCGCTGACGAAAAGAGCGGGGAAGGCAAGCAGTGCCAATATGGTGGCAACAAAAATGCCCCAGACGGATAGCGGCATACGCATCATGGTCATGCCATGTGTACGTGCCTGCAGCACGGTGGTCACATAATTTAGGCCGCCCATGGTGGCTGCAACAATAAATACGCCCAGGGAGATCAGCATCAGGATGATTCCCCAGTCAGACCCCGGCGTGCCTTCTGTAATTGCCTGCGGTGGGTAGAGCGTCCAGCCAGCGCCTGTTGGGCCGCCCGGAACAAAAAAGCTGGCAAACAGGATGATCACGGATAGCAAATACGCCCAGTAGCTAAGCATGTTTACAAAGGGGAACACCATGTCCCTTGCACCGCACATCAAGGGAATCAGGTAGTTACCAAAGCCACCAAGAAACAGGGCAGTAAGCAGGTAAATAACCATGATCATGCCGTGCATAGTGACGTACTGGTAGTAGGTCGCCGCGTCCATATCAATGACACCCGGCAAACCAATTTGCATGCGCATCAGCGCAGACAATGTGAGTGCTACCAGGCCGGCGACAATGGCGGTCAAGGAATACTGGATAGCAATGACCTTATGGTCCTGGCTCCAGACATATTTTGTCCAAAAACTTTGTGGCTCGTGGAGCTCTTCGCGTTCGGCATCATCTGCGTAAGCCATATTGCTATTCCCCTTCTACACTTAATGATGAGTTGGCTTTGGCATAGGCCACCAGAGCATCGATCTGTTCTTCCGATAGAGGCACTGGCGGCATAACAGGCTGGAATCCTTCGACGACCTTGGCCGTTGGATTCATTATGGATTCTCGTATGTAGGCTTCGTCAGCAATTGCTGTGGTGCCATCCGAGAAAGTACGTTGAGATCCATATAAATCTTTCCAGGTTGGCCCGATAACCTGACTGCCGTCGATACTGTGACAGCCATTGCAGGCATTCTGGGCCGCGACCTGGGCGCCCAGTTCCTCCAAACTCATATCGTCAGAGGATGAAGACGCATCCGAACTACCCATATCATCTTCGGATTCAGGCGCTGACGAATCTGAATTGTCTGACTCCTGACCGAGGGACTGGGCATAGGCCACAATGGCATCGAGCTGTTCTTCACTAAAGTCGTAGGCAATCATGACGGGGGGGAATCCGGCAACAAGTTTGGCCTGTGGATCAATGATGGATTCCCGGAAATAGGCTTCGTCAACAATAATGGTGCTGCCGTCGGCGAGACTAGTCTCACGACCAAAAATTCCCTGCCAGGTTGGTGCCAGCGAGGGGCTGCCGTCGACGCTATGACAGGCGACACAGCCCTGTCCGTTTACCAGGGCTTCGCCCTGATCCACCAGTCCGCCGGTGGTGCCCAAAGTGAGCGATTCGGCAAAGGTTGGTTTTGATTCCAGCCATGCATCAAATTCATCTTGCGGCGCCATCACCATGTGGCCGCGCATATTGTAGTGTCCTACACCACAAAGCTCCGCACAGAGAATTTCGTAGCGGCCTTCGCGTGTAGGGGTAAACCAGAACCAGGAAACAATGCCTGGCACCATATCCATCTTGGCGCGAATCTGGGGTACATAGAAATCGTGTAGTACGTCGACCGACCGAAGCAGTGCTTTCACTGGTCGATCCATGGGGACATAGAGTTCGTTGGAGAGGATGATGCGATCATCCTGACCATTGGGGTCATCGGGGCTCAGCCCCAGGGGGAGTTGCCCGTTAATAAAACGGGGTTCGCTGGTGCCAAATACGCCATCGTCGCCCGGGTAGCGGAAGGTCCAGCGCCATTGGGTACCCACTGCTTCAAATTCGTGGGCATCCTCGGGGACGGTCACATAGTCGTTGTAGACGATCAGTCCGGGAGCAAGCATGGCAACAATACCTACCGAACTCAGCCCGATCAGCCACCATTCCAGTTTTTTGTTTTCCGGTTGGTATACGGCCTTCAAGCCTGGTCTGGTGCGATACTTGATTAGCACATAGATCAAGAAGAAGGCGATCGCGAGCGTGACCACACCAGTGACAGCCAGCGTAATAATTACGGTGGTATCAATACTGCCCCAATTGGAGGCAACTGGCGTGAAAGTCCAAGGCGTAAGGAAATTAAAGAGTACTGATCCAATGACCAGTATTATCAGGACGACTGCTATAGCCATGCGTTGTTATCCTTCTATTCAGCCATAACTACCATTCACACGGACAGCTGGCTTCTAAAAAGAAGTCAGGAATAACGCTAGCCACTATCAGCACTCAGGCCTTTTGCCTGAAATGACGTTTCGTCGACAGAACTACAAAAACTAGAACTGCATATAGGCGATGTCGTCGCTTTGTGCTGTCTACAACCCCTCTGTAATTCTTAATTGTTGCGAGGGTAATTCAGTAGTCAGGGGCTTAACCGAGGTTTTACTGCCCGTAACCAAAACTGATGATTGAACTAAGCATACAGAAATAAATAAGAAAGAAAAGGTTGATATGTCAATTTGTGCGGGTGCCAATAAATAATGGATCATAATAACCTGATTGTATTCAGTTGCATTTCCTTGGCGTGCCGCTACTCTTTCTGCCAAATTGAATTTCCCTGAGATATACATGTCTGAATCCGCTCCTTTAATCCTTGTTGATGGATCTTCCTACCTTTACAGGGCGTTCCATGCACTGCCTCCGCTGGCAACTTCGAAAGGCCAGCCTACAGGGGCCGTAAGGGGCGTGGTTTCAATGTTGCGCAAATTGCGAGATCAACATCCAGACAGCAACATCGTCGTTGTGTTTGATGCCAAGGGTAAAACGTTTCGCGACGATATGTATCCTGAATACAAAGCCCAGCGACCGCCCATGCCGGATGAGATGCGGGAGCAAATTGAACCACTGCACGATTGCGTTCGGGCACTGGGATTCCCCATGATTATTCATCCGGGCGTCGAGGCAGACGATGTAATGGGTACGCTGGCAGTGCAGGCGGCAGCTCAAGGGCAGAAAAGCATTATTTCTACCGGTGACAAGGATATGGCACAGCTGGTGAACGACCATATCACGCTGGTGAATACCATGTCTGAAAGCACCTATGACCGTCAGGGTGTGATCGACAAGTTCGGTGTGCCGCCAGAATTGATCATCGATTACCTCGCCATTATTGGTGATAGCTCGGACAATATTCCCGGGGTGCCCGGAGTTGGTCCCAAGAGCGCCACGCCCATGCTTAATGCCATCGGTGGCCTCAAGGATATTTACGACAATCTGGAAGCGATACGGGAACTTGATTTTCGCGGCGCCAAGAAAATGCCGGAAAAACTGGCTGAGCATCGCGAGCAGGCGTTTATGTCCTACGATCTTGCCACTATCAAGACAGATATTGAGCTTGAGGAAACGCCGGCCGATTTGGTTAACCGCGAGCCTGACCAAGCGAAACTAAAAACACTATATGCCGAGTTGGAATTTAAAAGCTGGCTGAAGGATCTGGACGCGCCCAAGGCTGAAGATAAGCCTGCAAAGACAACAACGACCAAGCCTGTCGAGCAGGTCGGGAAGGATTACAGCTGCGTTCTAGACAAAGACGAATTTGAACAATGGCTGCAAAAGTTAAAAGACGCCGAGACCTTTGCCTTTGATACCGAGACAACCAGCCTGAATTACATGGATGCAGAATTGGTCGGCCTGTCTTTTGCCCTGCAGGCAGGTCAAGCCGCCTACGTACCCGTGGCGCACGATTATATGGATGCCCCTGCACAGCTGGATCGCGATTGGGTTTTGGAGCAGTTAAAACCGATTCTGGAGGATGAAAACCGCACCATCGTGGCCCAAAACCTCAAATACGATCAATCGGTACTGGCCAACTATGGCATCGATGTGAAGTGCAAGGTTATGGACACCATGCTGGAATCCTATGTGCTCAATTCTGTTGCCGGCCGGCACGATATGGATTCCCTGGCAATGCGGCATCTGGAGCGGGAAACCATTCATTTTGAAGACATTGCCGGCAAGGGCACCAAGCAACTTACTTTCAATCAGATCGCGCTTGAGGAAGCGGCGCCCTATGCAGCAGAAGATGCCGATATTACCCTGCAATTACATCAGGCACTCTGGCCACAACTGGAAGAAATTCCGTCGCTCAAAAAGCTCTATGAGGATATCGAGGCACCCCTGGTGCGGGTTCTATCTCATGTAGAGCGCAATGGCACACTGATTGACCCGGATGCCATGTTTGCCCAGAGCGAGGAAATTGCCGCCAAAGTGCAAAATCTGGAAACACAGGTTCATGATCTGGCCGGGCAAGTATTCAATTTGGGCTCTCCCAAGCAGTTGCAGGAAATTCTCTACGAAAAACAGCAACTGCCGGTACTCAAAAAAACACCCAAGGGGCAGCCGTCCACTGCGGAAGAAGTTTTACAGCGTCTGGCAGACGACTACGAGATCCCGCGTTTAATCCTGGAATACCGCTCATTGAGCAAGCTCAAGTCGACCTACACAGACAAGTTACCGTTGATGATCAACAAAAAAACCGGTCGAGTTCATACCTCGTACCAGCAAGCAGTTGCTGCCACCGGTCGTTTGTCTTCCACCGACCCCAACCTGCAAAACATTCCAGTTCGGACCGAGGAAGGCCGTCGTATTCGCAAAGCGTTTATAGCCCCCAAAGGGATGAAAATTGTTGCTGCGGATTATTCCCAGATAGAGCTGCGAATCATGGCGCATTTGTCCCATGATCAGGGCTTGATGAAAGCTTTTAAGGAAGGCAGGGATGTTCACAGTGCCACCGCCGCCGAGGTATTTGGCGTGGAGCTGGATGACGTGACCTCCGACCATCGCCGCAAGGCCAAAGCCATTAACTTTGGTTTGATCTACGGAATGAGCGCATTTGGCCTGGGGCGTCAGTTACAGGTTGCTCGCAATGAAGCGCAGCAATACATTGACCTCTATTTTGATCGATACGCGGGGGTTAAACAGTTTATGGATCGTATACGCGCCCAGG
>JAURLY010000094.1 GCA_030830945.1 Gammaproteobacteria bacterium
GGCGGGTACCTATATATATTCAATTGACCCGTCTACGGGCACAGCAATTACCAGCTTTGGTGACAATGGTCGTATTGACTTGCGTGCAAACTTGCGGGGTCCGGCAGAAGACAACAACGTTAGAGCCTCCTCTCCTGCGACGGTCTATGATGATCTGCTGATTGTCGGTGGATATACCCCGGAAACCATGCCGTCTTCGCCCGGCGATATTCGGGCCTATGATGTGCATACCGGGAAAGTGCGTTGGGCTTTCCATACGGTTCCACTGCCCGGTGAAGTCGGGGCAGATACTTGGCCGGAAAATGCCCGCGAGACGCAGGGCGGTGCCAATACTTGGGCAAGTCCAATAGTTGATCAGGAGCGCGGTGTGGTGTTCGTTGCCACTGGTTCGCCAGCTGGCGATTTCTATGGCGGCGAACGCCTAGGAGATAACCGTTTTGGCAACAGTGTGATCGCCCTGGATGCCAATACCGGCGAACGACTTTGGGACTTCCAAGCCGTGCGTCACGACACGCTGGACCAGGATTTCCCTGCACCGCCTGTCTTGCTGACGGTGACTCGCGATGGAGAAAAGATCGACGCCGTAGCTGCTGGTAACAAAATGGGGTATATCTTTATTTTTGACCGCGATACCGGTGAGCCGTTATTTGATATTGTTGAGGTAGATGCTCCCCCAAGTGATGTCCCGGGAGAGGTAACTTCACCCACCCAGCCTGTTCCTGTGTTGCCGGCCCCTACTAACAGATTGACTCTTTCGAGAGATGAGTTGACTAACCGCACACCGGAAATGCGTGCCTGGGCCGAAGCCGAATACGACTCACTTTTGGGAGGGGATAATCCCTGGACACCGCTCTCTGTTGATCGGGCTACCATGGTTGTGCCCGGATGGAGGGGAGGCTTCGAGTACGGCGGTATGACGGCCGACGTCGATGCGGGCATCGTTTATGTCAACGTAAACAATTGGGTCTCCCTAGGAACCTTGGTTGAAGCGAATGCTTATGCACAGAGTGGTGAAGGCCAGCGTACCTACATGGCGCAGTGTATTGGCTGTCATGGAGCAGAATTAGAAGGATCGCCGCCAGCTTTTCCGTCACTGATCGATGTTGGCCAGCGTCTATCCGATGAAGATCTTGCCGATATTATTAAAAATGGTAGGGGGCGTATGCCCGGATTCCCGTTGCTGGATGATGCCACGATAACCAATGTGATTTCCTATATCACTGATGGCCAGGACTCTGTTGAACCAGGCGGTCGCATGCGTTCGATTAGTGAAGATAAATATATTTTCACCGGTTATGGCAGTTTCTATGATCCTGAAGGATTCCCGGCCTGGGAGCCCCCTTACGGATTACTACATGCGATCGACATGAATTCGGGCGAGTATTTATGGAGCGTCCCCTATGGTGAGTTTGAGGAACTGGAAGAGCAGGGCATGACTGGTACCGGTGCTGAAAGTCACGGGGGGGTTGTCCTCACTGCGACTGGAATCCTGTTTGGTGGTGGCACAGAAAAAGATCGCTACATCTATGCCTATGACAGTGCCAACGGCGAAATATTGTGGAAAGGGGAAACACCTGGATACGATAAATCCACGCCGGCGGTATACGCGGTAGATGGCAGGCAGTATCTGGTGACCTCCACCAGCCCTGGCAGAAACGATGGCCCCGATGCGCGGCCGGCATACACAGTATTTGCATTACCTGAATGATTGGGTAATTAAGAACAATCAGTCAGATAAAAATTACTCTGGAGAATAAACATGTCTACAAGTCGACGTAAAATCTTGAAAATGGCCGGCACGGCTACTGCCGCTTTAGGCGCAGGTGGAATACTGACTGGTTGTGGCAGAACTTCACGAAAAAATCCCAATATTTCGACCCTGGAAGCCAACTGTCCTATCGGTAGCCAGCCACCCAATCCCATTGAAGAATTTGTGTGTTGTACAGCGCATGGAGATTTTACTAATGAGGCAGGTTTGCCCAATCCGGTTGAAGAGCTGGAAACCATCTCTACCGGCTATGTCTGGACCGAAGGTCCAATCTGGGTAGGTGACGAGAACGGTTATCTTATGTTTTCCGATGTTCCCGGAAACGGTATTTACACATGGGATAGCCAGTCAGGAATAAACACCTGGTTGAAACCCTCCGGTTCCCAGACATACCCAACGCCTTTTCACGTTCGGGAAGATGGCACCAACGGTCTTTGTCTTGGGCGTGGTGGTCTGGTCGCTGCGGATTGTGGTGTGCGAGGAATTGTCTGGTTTGATATGGAAACCAAGCAAAAAACTGTTCTGGCCGACAACTACAATGGTAAACGCTTTCACAGCACAAACGATCTTGTTATAGCAGACAACGGCGATATCTATTTCACGGATGCTTACAACGCCCTGAATTCAAACTACCGGGAGTCAATGTGGGAATTGGACTTCTTTGGTGTCTTCAAGCTCGATACGGAAAATAGGGTTCATCTAATCGCGGATAACCTCAGACCCAATGGTATTGCGCTGACTCCTGATAATAAAACACTGGTAGTGACAGACCGCAGTGGCTGGGTTGCGATTGATCTTGAGAACGATCTTAGACAGAGACAGTTTGTTTCAAGAGAGGTTACTGGTGGCGGTGCCGATGGAATGCAAATGGATCATGCCGGACGGCTCTGGACCACAAGTACAGGCGGTATTCACGTCTTTTCGCCATCGTCTGAGCATATTGGGTTTATTCCCGTTCCAAACCGGCGTGCGAACTGTAACTTCGGTGCGGATGGCTATCTTTATATTGCCAACTGTGACCGCATGCTTCGGGCCAAAATCAAGCCTGAGTTTGCTTAAGCATTAAATATCCATGTGATTCGTTTTCGACGGCACCGCTGCCGTCGGAAACGATTTCTCACCTACACTCTGGAGACTGACCTTGTCGACAAGTCGCCGAAAAATTCTGCAAATGGCTGGCGCAATAGGTGCCGGTAGCATGCTCAGTGCCTGTGGCAGTCAAGGCA
>JAURLY010000095.1 GCA_030830945.1 Gammaproteobacteria bacterium
CACACAACAGGAGGGGTTTGTGAATAACCAGATTTTTCACAGGATATCGCTGGCTGCAGGAATGCAGTTGAAAAAGTCGGTGGCGATAATGTTTGCCACTGTCTTTGTCGCTGCTTGTTCGCAAGACGGACAGGACGTTTCCCCGGCTGAGATTCAAAACGATAATATTTTACGTTCTGAGTTAAATCGTCCTTGGCCGGCAGCAGTGCCTCCCACCGAAGAACTGCCAGACCCCGCAGTCGCGCGCAGTCCGGAAGAGGCAATCAAGACCATTACCACAGCACCGGGATACCAATTGGAACTGGTTGTCTCAGAGCCATTGGTTCAGGATCCGATCATAGGAGAATTTGATTATGACGGGCGCCTTTGGGTTCTGGAAATGCGAGGTTTTGCTTACGAGGAAGATATGCAGAACTCCTGGGAGCCAACCAGTGAGCTAGTAATTTTGGAAGATACAGATGGCGACACGGTGTTTGATAAACGCACAGTGTTCATGGATGAGTTGATCCTGCCTCGGTCGTTCAAAGTGCTGGATAAAACCTGTGCCCTGGTAGGTGCACCTCCTAATCTATTTCATGCCTGTGATACCGATGGCGATCTGCAGGCAGATACTCGTGAAATCATTAATGACACTTTCTCAGAAGAAGGTGTGCTCGAGCATGGGGCCAATGGACTGTATTGGGGCATGGATAACACCATTAATGTGTCCGAGCACAACTGGCATCTTAAAATCAGTGAAGACGGGTTTTACACTTCCCCGATTCACTGGCGCGGTCAGTGGATGATTAGCCAGGATGATGCTGGTCGAATCTATCGAAACGTAAACAGCAACCCGCTTCATGTTGATTATATTTCGCCGGATTACTATGCCCGTAACTTCAATCTGATTCGTACGACAGGTAATTACTACGACCTGATTGACCAGAGTGAAGCGGAAATATGGCCAATCAGGCCTACCCCTGGCCTTAACCGAGCTTATCGCGCCATGGCGTTGAGACCGGATGGTTCCGCAAGTTACTACGGTGGTACCTCGTCCCCCATGATCTTCCGCGGCGATCGTTTGCCTGAAGAGATCCAGGGTGAGCCACTAGTAGTGGACAGCCCGACCAATCTGATACACCTTCTAAGACTGGAAGATGATGGTACCGGAAATCTTTATGCCGACGATTTTTATGATCGCGGTGAAATTATTGCTTCTACCGATGAGCGTTTCCGCCCTGTTCATATGGTTCCAAGCTGGGACGGTACTTTCTATGTGATCGATATGTACCGCGGTGTATCCCAGGATTACCCCTATCAGACTAGTTATCTGAAAAATTATATTGAAGAGAACGGTTTGGCTGCACATCGCGGATTGGGCAGGGTTTACCGGGTTGTGCACAGTGATTATGAGCTGGATAACGAGAAACCTTCCATGAGCGATGACTCACCTCTTGAACTGGTAAGTCATCTGACACATCCAAATGGCTGGTGGCGTGATACTGCGCAGCAGTTGCTGGTTCAGCGAGCCGATAAAGAAGCGGTACCAGCGCTGCGCGATTTGGTGCTGAATTCTGAAAACGAAAAAGCACGACTGCATGCACTCTGGTCGCTGGATGGAATGGAAACCATGGGAGTTGAAGGCGCCGTTAGTGCTGAGATGGTATTAGCCGCACTGAATGATTCCTGGTGGGCAATTCGTGCCTCCGGTATTCGTCTTGCAGAACCCTGGTTGCGAGAAGGAGACATTGCAATGGCTGACGCAGTAATGAGCCTGCTGGAAGATCAGCATTGGCAAGTGCGTCGCCAATTAGCGGCCTCGTTGGGTGAATTGCCAGAAGATCAGCGAATGGAACCTCTGGTTCAAGTTCTGACGCTCTATGGTGATCAAGACCAGACAACAGTAGATGCTGCCATCAGTGGCCTGGCAGGAATGGAAGAAGACTTCCTTGCGTTATGGCTTGAGCAAGACGAGCCCCATGCGGATGTCGCAGGTATGTTGGCTGGAGCTATGGCCAAGCCCAAGGATGTCGATACGGTCGAGCATCTAATCGCCATGGCAACTGATGAAGGTCTTCCCGAAGAAGTACGTGCGCGCATGCTTCATGGAATGGCGCAAGGTCTCGAAGGAGCTGATGGACGTGCTCGCGGTGGTGCAGTTGCTGGCGGTCGTGCCGGTGGTGCGCCTCCGGGTATGAGGCCTGATCGTCCGCCTGTTGTACAAATAGATATCAGTGAGGAGCCTGCAGAACTTCTGAGTCTTATTGAAAATTCAGAAGGACGATTGGCAGATGCAGCTGCATATGCTGAAGCAACGCTTGGATGGCCAGGCAAGCCTCGCATTGAAGGGCGTCCTCGAACCGAGGCCGAAGAACAGCTCTTTGTTGCAGGGCAGGAAATATATCGTACTCACTGCGCGGCATGCCATGGGCCGGAAGGTTTGGGTACGGCTGCGGGTAAACCGTTAGCCGGCTCAACGTTTGTCAATATGGGCGGGGAAGTCTTTGCGGCCATATTGTTGCAAGGCAAGGAAGGCAATACTGGATTAATGCCACCGCAACCGACCATGACTGATGAGCAGTTGGCATCAGTTATTACCTATGTGCGAGGAGCATTTGGTAATACGTCCAATCCGCTAAATGCAATCGCTGTTGGGGAATACCGGCAGATGCTATCGTTCCGCAAGATTCCCTGGACGGAAGAAGAGCTGATCGAGCTCGACTAAAGTTAAGTTGATTATCAAGAAGGGGTCCGGTTTCAATTGAGAGCCGGGCCCTTTTTCTTGACGAAGATTTTTATCTCAGGCACAGTCCCTCAAACTGTATACAGTTTTATTTGGCCACACTTTGTGGCCTTGTCAGATTATTGGGTTGTTTATATAAAATTTTATGGTTGGGTGGGGTTAGAAGCCTGTTGTCCATAAAGAAAATAATTAATCGGGGAGAATTCTCGTAATGAATTTACTACTGTTACTCGCTGCGATTGGCGTACTGCTTTTCTTTATTCTAGGATTAAGAATTCAGGCATTTGTATCGCTACTCGTTGTATCTATTGGTTTTGGCATAGTAGCGGGCATGGACCCGCTCGATGCAGTGCAATCCGTGCAAAATGGAATTGGGGGCACACTTGGCTACGTAGCCACTGTGGTCGGATTGGGGGCCATGTTTGGTGCCTTGCTAGAGGCTTCCGGTGGTGTAGGGAATTTGGCCAAGGCCATGACGGATAAAGCTTCCGATAGGGGAGCCCAATGGTCTCTTTCCTTTGTTGGCTTTTTGATTTCCATTCCTATCTTTCTGGATGTGGCGCTGATTATTTTGGCTCCACTGTTGATTGGTCTTGCCAGAAAATCGGGCAGAACGGTAGCGTACTATGGCTTGCCGTTGACAGCGGGCCTTTTGGTGACTCACTCCTTTATTCCGCCAACGCCTGGACCTATTGCCGTGACCGAATTGATCGGGGCGGATCTGGCCTGGGTAATTTTAGTTGGTGTTGTTTGCGGTGTGCCGGCAATGATTCTGGGTGGGCCATACTGGACCCCGATTGCTCTTAAATGGGTTGGTCAGGATGGGACTCATCATTCTCACGATGATGATGAACCCCATACAAGTCCGGCTGATCTTGATGTGAAGCCGGTTGACGAAACTCTTCAGGCGGGAGCAAAAGCCGCCGTGATTGCCATTCTTTTGCCCATTATTCTTATTCTTTTGGGTTCTACGGCCAAGTATTGGCTCGGTGACGGCAATTCGCTCAGAACTGTGCTCGAATTCTTTGGCCATCCATTCCTGGCTCTGATTGTCGCTGTGCTGTTTACTTACTATTTTTATGGTGTAAAAAAACAAATTCCTCGCTCAGAGCTGTTGCGTATTATGACCAAGGCCATGGAGCCGGCAGGTGTTGTTGTGCTGATTACTGGTGCCGGTAGCGGCTTCAAGCAAATCCTGATTGACTCTGGTATGGGTGCCAGTCTGGCAGATGCGGTTAATCCGGAGGCGGTACCTATTGTTGTTTTTGCCTTCCTAGTTGCCGTTATTATTCGTGTTGCCCAGGGTTCAGCGACAGTGGCTATGATTACTAGTGCTGGGCTTACCGCGCCAGTCATTAGTGCGTTTATTGCAAACGGAGTGGAATATTCCAATTTTCAACTGGCCTTGATCGTTATTGCTATCTCATCTGGCGCCTCAGTGCTCTCACACGTGAATGATTCAGGATTCTGGCTGGTTAGCCGTTACTTGAATCTGAATGAAGGGCAGGCATTAAAAACCTTCACGACACAGACGACTATTATTGGTGTCGTTGGCTTTGTGATGGTGCTTATGCTTTGGTTCCTTATAGCTTAGGTTGAGGCTGTCGCAACAAAAAAGGGCGTGTTTTAAAACACGCCCTTTTTATTTGAAGATCAAAAAATCCAAATATACCTAGGCTTCTTCCAGTTGAGCCCCTTCAAATGAGTAGTCCGTCGTCCCAGCAAGACTGGAGTACTTTTCGGGTTCGTCATAATAGACCTTTAAATGGTGCATGACTGCTTGTTCAGGGCTGGTATCAGATTTGCCAATTACTACATCGAGTAACGAGCGGTGATGGTTTAAGCGCCACTTGGTCGTCTCAACATTTACATGCTGAAGAGCAGCATGGGCAAAAAGCGATGTCGAAAGCGAGTCTAGCGTGTTGTAAAGGTAGGGATTTCCGGCGATAGACCAAATGGTTCGATGGAACTCAATATCCATATCGGCCGCGTCTATCTCTTTGCCGCTTTCCCACTGTTCCATACGGTCTACAAGGCTGGTCAATTTGGCTTCAAGCTTTTTGGTCATATTAGCCTGGCAAAGCTTTATAGCCTCAGCTTCAAGAATAATCCGTACACTGTTTATACGCTGGATGTCTTCCTGGGTTAGTTCGGTTACAAACATTCCCCGTCGGTCATGCTTCATAACCAAGCCGTGTTCTCTAAGACGAACCAGAGCTTCACGTACAGGAATACGACTAATATTCATTTCACGAGCAATCATGCTTTCATTAAGTCGGGTTCCGGGCTGGTAACGTCCGCTGACGATTTCCTCGCGCAGTTGATCGTAAACGTAGTTGCCAATAGTTTTAGGCGGTCTCATTGCATTAATTGCTCTTTTACTGATTATTTTTAGTGTTTTTGATAATAGCGCTTCAAGTTTCCTTAACACAAGGTCGGATTGGCGCTGCAAATAGCGACTGGGTAGATAGAAAGTTACCAAGCCAGTGTAATACATTAAAATTTGGCAATAAATCCATCAAAGTCGGTTTTATGACAGGGAAAGTTTCAATAGGTTCACTTGGGTTTCTGAACTCATTCCTTGGAAGGTCCTTGCTGTCAGATAAGACTTTTATAGAAATCGGTCAGTGATTTTGCCTCGTCCTCAATTTTGTATTTTCTGAGGACAAGTTCTCTGCCACTGCGACCCATGCTTTCCAAGTTTTTTTGATTTTGCAATAAAGCATACATTTGCTGGTTTATCATACTTTGGTTATCGCATTCAGCCAGGGAACCTACCGCTTGGTCATTAAGAATATCCGGCCAGGCCCCCGCCCTTGTGGCCAATACCGGTGTTTCACTCGCAAGCGCTTCCAGAACAGTTAGCCCGTAACCTTCATTGCGGCTTAAGGCACATATTAAGGACATAGACCTGAACAGCTCAGGTATGCGATCAAAGGGCAGTTCCCCGGTAAAAATAATTCGATCTTGCAAATTGGCCTCTGAAGCCATCTTTTTGCAGTGTTCAACCAGATCCTTGTTATCTATCGCGCCAACAATGATTGCAGTTGCCCCGGGGAGTTTGGGCAAGTTTTCAATACAGGCATTGATAAATAGATCTATGCCTTTCTGTTTTCGGACCCGACCAAAAATACCTATACCGTAGTCGCCGGGAAATCCTGTCGCCTGCCATGCCTCTTTTTTGTTTCGGGCTGGCGCATATAGGCTCGTGTCGATCCCGTGAGGAATAATGGCTGCTGGTGAATCTTTTAAATAGCTGGCAGCCGCACTGCAGGTAGAAATGACGGCGTCCATTTCTTGCATAAGCCATTTTGTCAGGAAGCTGTGCTGTCGCTGGGCGGTCGATGTAAACAGGATTTTAAGATTGGCACCACAAAGTTTTTTTAGAAGCAGCGCTTGAATCATCTCGTCATTCCGGCGTGCGTGAAAGATCACAGGTGACGTTGATTGGTTGCAAAATTTTACCGCCTGACGAAAATTTATGGCAATCGATGGGTCGGGCAAGTTGTGCATGCCCAGAACCCTGATCTCGCAGAGGGATTTTTGGTATGACATCGTCTGCAGCATGGTTGAGGTCACGCCCGAGAAGCGTTTGTTCGAATTGCCAAGAATGACACGAAGCTGTTGATTCATATGTCTGTTTTAGTGGCTCTGTAATTTTTGGATTTGTCGCTCAAGAAAATGCGGGATTTCCGGCTACTTTTAATAAATGCAGCAACGCGTCGGTAGATTAACTGCTTTTCTTTGGCCTTGGTCACGAGAGTGAGGCATAGAAAATGAAGTGTCGTCCAAACTAACAGTTTAAATAAGTTGCTAGCGTTCATTGCATTAAAAACAAACGCTTTTTCAGATCCTGATAAATGTTTCGATACATATACGTATTTCGAAATAATAGTTTCGCTTTTACTTAAAACCCGTATTTTTGAGCTCGTTCGGGTAGAGGCCGCGTGAGAGTGCTTAAAAGTTGCTCCATTGTACTGTGCTGATAAAAGGCCGATGCTTTGTGCACGTTTGCAGATGTCTTCGTCTTCGCAGTAGAGCCAGAAATCTTCGTCCCAGCCTTCCAGCTTTTCAAAATCCTTGGCATCTATAAGAAGTAAGGAGCCGCTGACCCAGTCTACCGTCAACAAACTTTCAGATTCTTGGCGAATGTCTCTGGCGTTGGGGTATTTTTTGGAATTGAAAAGCCTGAGAAGAATACGAAGAAAGGGAAAGACGGTTGCTGCAGATGTAAATGGAGCGAATGTCCTTTGAGGCTTGCCGTTATCATTAATCTGGCGGCCGGTATATATAGAATGCCGCTGATCAGATTCGGCTATGGTTATGAGTCTGGAAAGAGATTGCCAATCTGCGAGAACATCCGGGTTCATGAATAGTAGCCATTCCCCTCTAGCGTAGCGGGCACCCTGGTTACAACCGTGGGCGTAACCATAGTTGCCTTCGCTTAAATAAACCCGGACGTCAGGGTTTCTGTCAATAAAGCCCTGAAGGAATCCGTCATTCGAGTGGTTGTCAATGACGATAATTTCCAACTCGCGATTAATTTGGATGTTAGATGGCAGGGATGTCTTGAGAAAGTCTATAGCTCTCTGGGAGTAGGTCCACGTCTGAAAATTGACGATGATAATAGATAGCATTTCTTAAGCATAAATAACGATAGGCGTTTAGGTATTGTATGTGATTCAAGCAAAAGAAATATAAGTACTTATGAAAGCCTTTAGGGCAGTTTATTCAGCCATGTACGCCCTCATAAATAAAAGATGTCTAAAACTGCTTGACTCGTTAAAGTCGAAGTGTAAAATGCGCGCCTCTGCTCAGGGCAGCCCCCTGAAGATAGAATGTTCTTTAAGAAAAGATTGAGTGGTAAGTTGCTGAAAAAATAGATTTTTTTCAGTGGCAATAGGTACCACTCCCTAGCAAGTTTGCGTAACTCGGGCTTCGCATGGACACTGCTTCGCTATACGTGAGCCAGGTGCCAGTTCGGGTCTGTAGCTCAGTTGGTTAGAGCGCACCCCTGATAAGGGTGAGGTCGGTGGTTCAAATCCACCCAGACCCACCAATTTACGGTCGCAAAAACAACTCAAAAAAAACGCTGTAAATAAGCGAAAAAGAGTTGCTTCGGGATGCGATTTGCGTAAAATGGCCGCCCCCGACGCCGGGTAGCAAAAACAGGCGATGGGGCTATAGCTCAGCTGGGAGAGCGCCTGGTTTGCATCCAGGAGGTCTGCGGTTCGATCCCGCATAGCTCCACCAAATCTTGCTAGCTAGGTTCGAGATTAAAAAACAAATTCTTTGCGAAGGATTTGCTTTTTGGCTTCGAGCCAAATGTTCTTTAAAAATGTGGATAACTGTAACTGTATCAAGGCAAGTGTCTCGATAGACATCTGTTTTTTATATCAATCGTTACTGGTGTTTCATTAATTTGAAATGCCATAAATAGCACAGTCGCTGACATTATATGGTCAAGCGACTAAGCGCATACGGTGGATGCCTTGGCAGTCAGAGGCGATGAAGGACGTGGAAATCTGCGATAAGCCCAGGTAAGTTGATAACAAACGTTATAACCTGGGATTTCCGAATGGGGAAACCCACCTGCTTGCAGGTATCTTATACTGAATACATAGGTATAAGAG
>JAURLY010000096.1 GCA_030830945.1 Gammaproteobacteria bacterium
GTGGTTGGATTTCTCAGGAAAATAGTAATCAAAGGTCAGGCTTGGATAATTCCTTGTCTGGAATTGTCTAACGAACTTGCGTCCTCCAACGGTTAGGTGATCTTTGCCGCCTGATGCCAGATAAAAATCCACTGGCATGTCGTTGTAGGTTTCGGCGTACCGCGCTTCAAGGGCCAGCAAGTCATCATTCACTGCAGGCGCAGAGGCAATGTAGTTTTGAAATGTGTTGGTGGCAGTAAGCATAGTGTATATGGTGAACTGCCCACCTAGAGAATGCCCCCAGAGCGTTCGATCCTCCAATGAAGTTCGGTAATTGTCTTCGACAAAGGGGATCAGTTCTTCCTGAAAGAAACGGACGAAATCTGCAGCTCGTGCATCCGTCCTAAAGTCCCGCGAGCGAAAATTGCCACCATCGGCGGTATATGCGACAGCGACAGTAATGTGTTCCTGTGCGACATTTGTCCAATACAAAGAACCCAGTGGCTGGCCGGTAAAAACGTAGTACTGGTTACCGTCAATCATATAAAGCGTCGGATAGATTTTATCCGGATTGTCTGCATAACTGTCGGGCAATGTGACATAGACACCGTAGGTATAGTCCATTATGTCTGAATGCAGTCGGCGGTCATGCGTATTAGGAATCTGAACTGGCATAAAATTTTGTGCAGCGGCAGGAGTGACAATGCCCAGCACAAGAATGGCGGTCAATATAAGACGGATTTTCATTCGTTCCCCCCTTGTGGGAAAAGCTGTTTTTCTGAAACTTTGCTGGCTTAGTGTATAAACCAGAGCGGCAAACTATATAAGTTTCTCGCTTTAACTTCAGCCTTTTCGGGTGACAGAAGTGTCAGGAAAAATCAAAGAAATGCAGGTGCTTCTGGCCCCAAAGGAATTCCAGCTATCAGCCAAATTGCCAAAACGATAGACCATGTCAAAAGAAACATAAGACTGTAGGGCAGCATAGCTGCCAGCAGTGTACCTATGCCTGCATTGCGATCATATTTTTGGATAAAGGCCAGTACAACACCGAAGTAGGGCATCAATGGAGTGATGATGTTGGTGGAGCTATCACCAATTCGATAAGCCACCTGGGCGGCTTCCGGTGAAATGCCCGACAACAGGAGCATGGGAACAAAAATAGGTGCCAGAAGAGCCCATTTGGCTGATGCGCTGCCTATCAGCAAGTTGATTAACGCCGATAGCAGTACGAACATAATCAGCAAAACGGTGCTGTTGGGATTAACCGCCTGCAGAAATTCAGCACCCTTAATGGCCGTAATAATCCCCAATTGACTCCAGCCAAACCAGTTAACGAACTGGGCAGCAAAAAACATTAAAACCAAATAAGAGGCCATGGTTCCCATGCTGTTTTCCATGCCGGAAATCATGTCACTGGAGGGCTGTTGGTAGCTGCCGCTACGGCGACCAAAGACGTAACCGGCACTTGCAGCGTAGAGCGCGATAATCAAGACAATCCCGGAGATAAAAGGGGAGTGCAGAATGCTTCCAGTTTCTGGATCACGCAAGATGGCGTTGTCCGGAATTACTGCGATCAACAATATGAGTGCATAAATCAACGTGAAAACACCCACCGATCGCAGACCGCGCTTATCTGGGTCGGACAATTGACCAAGGCTTTCGGTCTCGGCATTTTCTTTATTGTCCAATAAGGGCTCTACCCATTTTTCTGTAACAACTGTTCCAACGATTGAAATCAGGAAGGTAGAAACAAAGATAAAGTAATAATTGCCTGCGGCAGTGACCTCGTAACCTGGTTGAACCAAATGCGCCGCTTCTGTCGATAAGCCTGCCAGAATTGCATCGAGTGGGCCGATGAGTAGATTGGCGCTAAATCCTCCCGAGACACCGGCAAATGCGGCGGCAATACCTGCAATAGGACTGCGTCCTGCGCTGGCAAAAACAATACCTGCAAGTGGCACAAGGACAACATAGCCGGTATCTGCCGCGAGACTGGAAAGAACGCCAGCCAATACTACTAGAAAGGTCATTAGTCGCCCGGACGCGTTCAAGATAGTCGCGCGCAGGACGGCTCGTATGAGCCCACTGTGCTCTGCCACCCCAATGCCCATGATCGCTACCAATACTGTCCCTACAGGGGCAAATCCAGTGAAATTTTTAACTGCCGATGTCAGGATATAGCGAGCACCTTCACCCGTTAACAGGTTTTTAGCGACAATATCGTTGCCGTTGACAGGATGTGTAGCAGAAGCGCCAAACGCCCAACAGATGGCCGAGAGCAGTGCGATAAAACCACACAGATAGACAAACAGCAGCGTAGGGTGCGGAAGGCGGTTGCCAACCCGTTCAATCAAGACCAGTTGTCTTTGAATAAAACTGTTACCAATCATTCGCTATCCTTTCTTGGGGGCGATGAGAAATCTACTTGATGGCAATCATTGAGCAGAAGTTTAGGCACTGAAACCATATGCTAGACGAATTAAAACCGGCTTCGGTAAAGCGAGACTGGTGCTCGGGAATAGTTTCAGGAATTAGCACGTTTTCAATGGCCGAGCGTTTCTGTGCGATTTCCAGATCAGAATACCCTTGGCGGCGTTTAAATTCATGGTGTGCATCGATAAAAATCTGGTTCAGTTGAGGGTCAACAATTTTGATTTTTTCCGAAACCATTAACAGACCACCTTCGACCATTCCGTCGTAAATGTTTTTTAGCATGCGAAGCCGGTCTTCTATTGGCACAAACTGCAAAGTGAAATTGAGAACAACCAAGCTGGCATTTTCAATCTCGACATCGCGGATATCAGCCAGTTTGAGCTCGATTTCCTGCTTCGCGGGTTTGGCATCCAAAATATTGCGAAATTCACCCAGCATGGCCTCAGAGTTGTCTACGGCAACGATCTTGCAATTGTCTGGGATTTCAGTGCTGATACTTAGGGTGGATGCCCCCAACGAGCATCCCAGGTCATAGCAATTGGTTTCTGGGGCAACACACCGGGATGCCAGTGTACCGGTCATGGCAATGATGCTTTCATAGCCGGGAACTGAGCGTTGGATCATATCGGGAAACACATCTACTACTCGTTGATCAAAGGCAAAACCGCTGATCTTTCCCAACGGAGCTGAGTAGATTTGATCCCTGGCCATTATGGTTACCTAAAGCTTTTTGGTCGCCAGGCCAAGTGATTGGGCGGAGTCTTCGCCCTGTTTGCCGGTAAGTACAGCAGTGCTGGCTAATTCTTTTTTCAAGTAAGTTTCTGTCACTCGCTTAAGGTCCGCCATCGAGGTTTCAAGCACGCGATCACGAAACGTCTTCTTGATATCACTGGTGCGGCCAAATAAATCTCCATGGAAGGCCTGTTTGGCCTCGCCGGCAGGAGAGCCCGGTTTGTCCAGACCGCCCACAACCCCAAGCACCGCTTCTTCAAGCAGCCGATCTTCATGATCGGTTTGCAGCATCCAGTCGATAGCGCGATCAAAGTCATTCAACGTGCCTTCAAGTCGGGGGTCGCGATAAGAAAAGAATCTGAATGAGCCGCTGTAGTTGTCTTGAGTTGCACCTCCACCGTAGGCACCACCTTGTTCACGAATGCAGGTATGCAAGAAATTATTGCGCATAAAACCACTTAGCACGGTTAGGGATGGCGCATCAGGGTGAGTAGTGGGAACTGTTTTGTAGGCTTTTGCGCAGAAATTCACCTGGGAGTTTGCCACCCAAAGTTCATTGGCGGCAAAGCTGTCTGGCCCAGGCAGTGATAAATAGGCGTCACTTGGTGATTGGTTTAGCTGCATATCACCAAGGCTGGATCTGAAGTCTTCTAAATCGGCCGACTCGCCAATTACCAGTAATTTACGAGCACTGGATAATAATTTTTGGTGCAGTGATTGAAGTCTCTGCATAAATTGATCCAGTTCAGGGCTGTTTTTTAATGAGTTATCCAGCGCTTTAAGGTTATGAATCCCGGCAAGCCCGCTGGTTTGAAAGGCAAGCATGGCCGATGGAGAGGAATTCTGTGCAGCGGCACCCATAGCCAAACTGTGACCGCTGCCGGTGACCTGATTCTCTGCCCTGGCACGACCATGAGATACCAGCTCACGCACGCGCCCGTGCTCGTCAAAGCGAACGGACGAAAGGGTTTGGTTCATCAGGTCAGA
>JAURLY010000097.1 GCA_030830945.1 Gammaproteobacteria bacterium
AAAAAATAACAAAAGGCGCCAAACGGCGCCTTTTTTCTCGATATGCTGTCCCCATATCAATATACAAATTGTTAAGAAACCTTCTACAGGTTTACGGGTCGTAACTTCGGAGTTAAAGTTTCTTGTCCAATTACCTCAATTCATTTCTGGTATCCAGGTTGTCTATGATTAACAGAAAGTATTTGCTATGTGCTTTGGCGATTTTCACTACTAGTGAAGCGGCGGCGATTACCAGTGAATGCCCAGTTGGGCTCCCTCCTATTGAGGAGGGAACGCTGGAAGAGATTGAATTTGATCGCGAGCACAGCCGCACATTGCAATCGACAGTCGTCATGTTGCGCAAGCAACACTACGAAGATATTGCTATTGATGACGAGTTTTCCAAGCTATGGCTTGATGAATACCTCGACTTTCTAGACCCCAGCAAAAGCTATCTGACCCAAACTGACATAGAACAGTTTAATTCTACCTATGCCGACCAGTTGGATGACTACGCAGCCAGGGGAGACCTTGAGGCTGCCGAAGCCATTTACGAACTATATCGTGAGCGTGCCGTTAGCCAACTGGAAATCCTCCTTGACACCTTGGAGGACCCTGAATGGGCATTTGACTACAGTTCCAACGATGTTCTGCCAACTGATCGTGATGATTATGAGTGGCCGGCAACTGTCGAAGATGCTCGTGCCAATGCGATGCGACGCCTAACGTTGTTAATGCTTAATCTCAAGCTCGCAGATCGCACAGAAGAGGAATCGCGCGAACAGCTGACTCGCAGATATATGAGCCAGCTAGCCAGCATTAAGCAGCAAAAAACCCAGCAGGTACTTGATATGTACCTGAATGCGCTGGGCCATGTTTACGATCCTCACACGGATTATTTTTCGCCCCGGGACTCAGAAAACTTTGAAATTAACATGTCGCTTTCCCTGGAAGGTATCGGAGCGGTACTCCAGAAAGAAGATGAATACACCAAAGTGGTTAGCGTGGTGCCAGGCGGCCCGGCAGACAAACAGGGGCAACTAAAAGCCGCTGATCGTATTGTGGCTATTGGTGAAGGTTCAGACTGTGAATTTATCGATATCGTCGGCTGGCGACTTGACGAAGTTGTCGATCGAATTCGCGGCGCAAAAGGCACCTCCGTTCGGCTGAAGGTCATTCCCTCAGATGAGGAAAATCTCAGCGAAGAATACAATATCATTCCCATTGTCCGAGACAAAGTTGCGCTTGAGGACAACGCCGCCAAAGGCGAGATGATTCAAGTAGAAAGCCAAGGTGAAACTTTTAACCTTGGTGTGATCGACATTCCTTCTTTCTATCTGGATATTAACGGCATGCGTAATCGCGATCCGGAATATCGATCCACTACTCGCGACGTAAAAGAAATACTTGATGGCTTTATGGCCGATGGCGTTGACGGTGTCATTATTGACTTACGTCAAAATGGTGGCGGTTCATTACTTGAAGCCGCAACACTGACCGACCTCTTTGTTGATCCAGGCCCAGTGGTACAGATTCGCGACCAGAATGATCGTATCTACCGCAATCACCGTGCACGTTCTCGCGCATACTACACCGGGCCGATGATGGTCTTGATTGATCGCCTCAGCGCTTCTGCGTCAGAAATCTTCGCGGGCGCCATTCAGGATTACAGCCGAGGTTTAATCGTCGGCTCGCAAAGCTTCGGGAAGGGAACTGTCCAGTCTGTTCAGTCATTGCCTTCTGGCCAGCTAAAGCTGACTGAATCCAAGTTTTATCGCATTTCTGGTGATTCAACCCAACATAAGGGTGTTGTACCTGACATCAAGCTGCCAGGCCTGTTTAATCCGCTCGACATTGGCGAAAGCTCTTATTTAAATGCCTTGGGTTGGGATCAGATAAGAGGCATTCCACATCGCCGTTACGACGATTATCGCGAGTTTATTGACCAACTCCTGCAGTCACATGAGCAGCGAATGCAAACCAATGCAGATATGCAATACCTCGTTGGTACCATTGCTCTTGCCGAGGAGCGTCGTTCGCAAAAAACTGTTTCTCTTAACGAGCAAAGACGGATAGCCGAACGCGAACACTGGGATCAATTGGAAGACGCTCTTCTAGACAAATGGCGCCTGGCTAATGGCATAACGGAACCAGCCACAACCACTGATACCGCCGAAGCGCAAAGTGAGCAGCAAATTGAATCACCGCAACAGGTATCTTCATCAGCTCAAACAGGAAACGATACTGCGGCAATTGCCAGTGCCAGTTCAGAAGAAATACCCAGTATCGAAGGTTCCACTGAGGAAGAAGAAGGCGACAGCGCAGAACAAGAGCCTGATATCGCGGAAGCACTACTTCGCGAAACAGGAAGGATTTTTGCCGACTTATTGCGTCTTACCCAGAGAGAACAAAATCCTGACGTCGCGTCTATCGAAAATAATTCGTGAGATTAGCCAGTTTTAACGTTAATGGCATTCGGGCCAGGATGCACCAGCTTCAAGCGCTGATAGAAAAGCATAGACCCGATGTCATTGGTCTGCAGGAAATCAAGGTACAAAACGATCTATTTCCGTACGAAGACATAAGGG